>NZ_AKJQ01000011.1:0-176752 GCF_000282255.1 Pseudomonas sp. GM25
TTACCGCAGCAACGGATATACAAACAAAACCCGAGGAAACACCCAAAACAAAAAAGGCGCCCGAAGGCGCCTTTTCACTTACCAGCCATCAAGCCATTTCTGCAGTAGTCTCGAAGTCAAAAGTCAACTCACCATCCTTGATGTCGATGTGAACCACACCGCCATGCTCGGCCAGCTCGCCAAACAGAATCTCCTCCGCCAGCGGACGCTTGATCTTGTCCTGGATCAGACGCGCCATCGGACGAGCGCCCATGGCCGAATCGTAACCACCGGCCGCCAGCCAACTGCGCGCCGCATCGGTAACTTCCAGAAGCACACGCTTGTCTTCCAGCTGCGCCTGAAGTTCGGTGAGGAACTTGTCCACCACGCTCTTGATGACCTCATGACTGAGGCGACCAAACTGAATGATGGTATCCAGACGGTTGCGGAATTCCGGCGTGAAGCTCTTCTTGATCACTTCCATCGCATCGGACGAGTGGTCCTGATGGGTGAAACCGATCGAAGCACGCGCCGCCGTTTCAGCACCGGCGTTGGTGGTCATGATCACGATCACGTTGCGGAAGTCCGCCTTGCGCCCGTTGTTGTCGGTCAGCGTGCCGTGGTCCATCACCTGCAGCAGCAGGTTGAAGACTTCCGGATGCGCCTTCTCGATTTCATCGAGCAGCAATACGCAATGCGGTTGCTTGGTAATCGCTTCGGTCAGCAGACCGCCCTGGTCGAAACCGACATAACCCGGAGGCGCACCGATCAGGCGCGATACGGTGTGGCGCTCCATGTACTCGGACATGTCGAAGCGCACCAGTTCGATCCCCAACGCCTTGGCCAATTGACGCGCGGCTTCGGTTTTACCGACACCGGTCGGCCCTGCGAACAGGAACGAACCAACAGGCTTGTCAGGCGATTTGAGACCGGCACGGGACAGTTTGATCGCAGTCGACAGCGAATCGATCGCCGCGTCCTGACCAAACACCGTCAGCTTCAGGTCACGCTCGAGGTTACGCAGCAGTTCCTTGTCGGAGCTGGTGACGTGCTTCGGCGGAATCCGCGCGATTTTCGCAACGATGTCCTCGACTTCAGGTACTTCGATGCGTTTCACACGCTTCTCGACCGGTTGCAGACGCTGGTAGGCGCCCGCCTCGTCGATCACGTCGATGGCCTTGTCCGGCATGTGCCGGTCATTGATGTAGCGCGAAGCCAGTTCCGCAGCGGCGCGCAGCGACTCGTCGCTGTATTCGATGTTGTGGTGCTGTTCGAAGCGACCTTTCAGGCCACGCAGGATACCGATGGTGTCCTCCACCGACGGCTCGACGACATCGACCTTCTGGAAGCGACGCGCCAGGGCACGGTCTTTTTCGAAGATGCCACGGAATTCCTGGAACGTGGTCGAGCCGATGCAGCGAATGTCGCCAGACGACAGCAGCGGTTTGAGCAGGTTCGAGGCATCCATGACGCCACCGGACGCAGCACCCGCACCGATGATGGTGTGGATCTCGTCGATGAACAGAATCGCCTGCGGACGTTTTTTCAGTTCGTTGAGCAGCGCCTTGAAGCGCTTCTCGAAGTCACCGCGATACTTGGTGCCCGCGAGCAGAGCGCCCAGATCGAGGGAATAAACGACGCTGTTGGCCAGCAGGTCCGGCACCTGGTTGTCGACAATACGCTTGGCCAGGCCTTCGGCAATCGCGGTTTTACCCACGCCTGCCTCGCCTACCAGCAGCGGATTGTTCTTGCGACGGCGCGCGAGAATCTGCGCGACACGCTCGACTTCCGTTTCACGCCCGACCAGCGGATCGATCCGGCCCTGGCGTGCGAGTTCGTTGAGGTTGCTGGCATAAGCGTCCAGCGGATTGCCTGAAGAAGAAGACTCACCGCCCTCGTCGTCCTGCATATCTTGTTCACCTTCAGAGTGATCGCCATGCCCCGGCACTTTGGAAATGCCGTGGGCGATATAGTTGACGACATCAATGCGTGCAACGCTCTGCTGTTTCAGCAGGAACACCGCCTGACTCTCTTGCTCACTGAAGATTGCAACCAGCACGTTGGCGCCGGTCACTTCGCGTTTGCCCGAGCTCTGCACATGAAAGACAGCACGTTGCAGCACACGCTGGAAGCCCAGGGTTGGCTGGGTTTCGCGATCCTCGTCATGGACGGGGATCAGTGGCGTGGTGGAGTCGATGAACTCCTGCAGGTCGTGCTTGAGTTTGTCGAGGTTTGCGCCGCAGGCACGCAATACGGTGGCGGCAGCCTCATTGTCCAATAGGGCCAGCAGCAGGTGTTCGACGGTCATGAATTCATGACGTTTCGAACGTGCCTCCTTGAAGGCAAGATTGAGGGTGACTTCGAGCTCGCGGTTTAACATAGCTTCACCTCATACCCAAGTGGTCGGCGATTAACCGTCCTTCTCGATTTCACAGAGTAGCGGATGCTGGCTTTCCCTGGCGTACTGGTTGACCTGCATGGCCTTTGTCTCGGCGATGTCGCGGGTAAACACTCCACATACTGCCCGCCCTTCTGTGTGGACGGCCAGCATGACCTTGGTCGCCAGCTCGCGATTCAGGTTAAAAAACACCTCGAGCACTTCGACGACGAAATCCATCGGTGTGTAGTCATCATTAAACAAAACCACCTTGTACATCGGCGGCGCCTGTAACGCAGGCTTTGCTTCCTGAACAGCAACGCCTGCCGAATCGTCGTCGTGCTCCTGTGGAAGATCCTTTTGGAGAAGCGGGCGATCCTGATTGAATGTTAGTCGAATCTGGCTGATTGCATGCATGGAAAGAAAGGTTCGTCAGTTGTGCAAATACAGTGGTGGGGGCGGCTTGACACGTTTTCAACTCCGACTGCCCGGTCACCTTGACTATCGGGAAAACGGTGTTACAACCAATAGAACCCACAGTGGGGAAAAAAGATCCGCGGAGTCAATCTTTTTAACGGATTCGACTGCGGATGAATTGGATGATACTCCAGCGATGGAGACTGTTGCAGAGGGATTTGAGCATGGCTGTCGGCAAGGTGAAATGGTTCAATAATTCCAAGGGGTTCGGTTTCATCAACACCGACTCCCGCGAGGGGAAGGACGAGGACGGTAAGGAGATCGATTTCTTTGCCCACTATTCCGCCATTGAAATGGACGGATACAAAACCCTCAAAGCCGGGCAAATCGTCAAATTCGATATCATGCAAGGGCCCAAAGGCCTGCACGCCACAAAAATTCAGAGTGTCGAAGCCGCAAAAGATGCCGCCTCGGCAGCCGCTCAGCACCAGTCAGTGACCAGCTGAAGCAACCCGAATACCTGCCAGAAAACAAACCGCCCGACTCGATCACTCGAGCCGGGCGGTTTCGTTGCAGACGTCTTTATTACATGTGCTTGATCAGCGCTTCACCGAAGCCCGAAGAAGACACCAGTGTGGCGCCTTCCATCAGACGTTCGAAGTCGTAGGTCACGGTCTTGGCCTTGATGGCGCCATTGGTGCCCTTGATGATCAGGTCGGCCGCTTCGGTCCAGCCCAGGTGACGCAGCATCATTTCCGCCGACAGAATCACCGAGCCCGGGTTGACCTGGTCCTTGCCGGCATATTTCGGCGCGGTACCGTGGGTCGCCTCGAACATGGCCACGGTGTCGGACAGGTTGGCACCCGGCGCGATACCGATACCGCCCACTTCCGCCGCCAGCGCATCGGACAGGTAGTCACCGTTGAGGTTGAGGGTCGCGATCACATCGTATTCGGCCGGGCGCAACAGGATCTGCTGGAGCATGGCGTCGGCGATGGCATCCTTGACGACGACTTCGCGGCCGGTTTTCGGGTTCTTGAACTTCATCCATGGGCCGCCATCGAGCAGCTCGGCGCCGAATTCTTCCTTCGCCACCTCGTAGCCCCAGTCCTTGAAAGCACCTTCGGTGAATTTCATGATGTTGCCCTTGTGCACGATGGTCAGCGACTTGCGGTCGTTGTCCACCACGTATTGCAGGGCCTTGCGCACCAGACGCTTGGTGCCTTCTTTCGAAACCGGCTTGATGCCGATGCCGCAGTCCTGGTCGAAACGGATCTTGGTGACGCCCATTTCTTCTTTCAGGAATTTGATGACCTTGGTGGCTTCAGGGGAGCCGGCTTTCCATTCGATACCGGCATAAATGTCTTCGGAGTTCTCGCGGAAGATCACCATGTCGACGTCGCCGGGCTTTTTCACCGGGCTCGGCACGCCTTCGAACCACACCACAGGGCGCAGGCAGACATAGAGATCGAGCTGTTGACGCAGGGCAACGTTGAGGGAACGGATGCCACCACCGACCGGAGTGGTCAGCGGGCCTTTGATGGAAACCACGTAATCCTTCACCGCGTCCAGGGTTTCCTGGGGCAGCCAGGTGTCCTGGTCATAAACCTGAGTTGCTTTTTCGCCAGCATAAACCTCCATCCAGGAAATCTTGCGCTTGCCCCCGTAGGCTTTTTCTACGGCAGCATCAACCACTTTGATCATCACAGGGCTGACGTCGACGCCAATGCCGTCACCTTCGATGAAGGGAATGATCGGGTTATCAGGGACATTGAGAGAATGGTCTGCGTTGACGGTGATTTTGTCGCCGACGGCTGGAACCTGAATCTTCTTGTAACCCATGCTGAACTCCATTGTTTGGATTGAACATCTGGCTTGGTTCGAGCGTAACCCAGTTGAATCAACACGCAAACCCTCTGTTCCGGGCGCGGCCACATCTCGTTTCGTACAAGCCTGAAAGCAAAGGGAAAAGCGCCAATCTCAAGCATCCACGGCGACTCTACGCCCCACCCCGCCCTGCGACCTTTAGACCAATGGACGAGAATCGTTGCATATGAACCATCGGCAGATTGCCAGCTACCTATGTATAATGCCGCCCGCTGACCAAAGGGTCACGACGGCTGGCCTCTCTAGCACGAGACTTTCCGCCTGATTGGTCGGGTTGTTACCGCAGTCCGACTGCTTGACGCTCTACTGATGCACCCAACATCACCGCGAAGATTCTCGACATTCGGTTCATGGATGACTTTGAACGAACGCGCTTACCCGGCGCCCCTCGAGTTTCTGCGCACGCTTTAGCAAAGAAGAGAGAGTTAATCCGAATATGCCCACCCGCTCGAAGATCATCTATACCTTCACCGACGAAGCTCCAGCCCTCGCCACCTATTCCCTGCTGCCGATCATCGAGGCTTACACCGCCTCGGCCGATATCGCCGTGGAAACCCGCGATATCTCTCTTGCAGCACGTATTCTGGCCAGCTTCCCCGAGCAACTGGGCGACAAAGCCGTAGCCGACCACCTCGCCGAACTGGGCGACCTGGCCGTTACGCCTGAAGCCAACATCATCAAGCTGCCGAACATCAGCGCCTCGGTTCCGCAACTGCAAGCCGCGATCAAAGAACTGCAAGCCCAGGGCTACAACCTGCCGGACTACCCGGAAACCGTGACCAGCGACGCCGACAAAGACGCCAAGGCGCGCTACGACAAGGTCAAGGGCAGCGCCGTGAACCCGGTTCTGCGCGAAGGCAACTCCGATCGTCGTGCTCCGCTGTCGGTCAAGAACTACGCTCGCAAGCACCCGCACAAAATGGGCGCCTGGGCCAAGGACTCCAAGTCCCACGTCGCTCACATGAGCACCGGCGATTTCTACGGCAGCGAAAAAGCTGCCCTGATCGACGCCGCTGACGCCGTGAAGATCGAGCTGATCGCCAAAGACGGCACCGCTACCGTCCTGAAAGAAAAAACCACCGTTCAGGCGGGCGAGATCCTCGACTGCTCCGTGATGAGCAAAAAGGCCCTGCGCGCGTTCATCGCCGCTGAAATCGACAGCGCCAAGCAACAAGGCGTGCTGCTGTCTGTTCACCTGAAAGCCACCATGATGAAGGTCTCCGACCCGATCATGTTCGGCCAGATCGTTGCCGAGTTCTACAAAGACGCCCTGACCAAGCACGCCGACGTGCTGGCCGAGATCGGCTTCAACCTGAACAACGGCATCGGCGACCTGTACGCCCGCATCAAATCCCTGCCGGCCGAGCAGCAAGCCCAGATCGAAGCTGACGTGCAGGCGGTCTACGCCGTTCGTCCGTCGCTGGCGATGGTCAACTCCGACAAAGGCATCACCAACCTGCACGTGCCGAGCGACGTAATCGTCGACGCCTCGATGCCGGCCATGATCCGTGACTCCGGCAAGATGTGGGGCACCGACGGCCAGCTGCACGACACCAAGGCTGTGATCCCGGATCGCTGCTACGCCACCATCTACCAGGCCGTGATCGAAGATTGCAAAGCCAATGGCGCTTTCGATCCGACCACCATGGGCAGCGTGCCAAACGTTGGCCTGATGGCTAAAAAGGCTGAAGAGTACGGCTCCCACGACAAGACCTTCCAGATCAAGGCCGACGGCGTGGTTCGCGTAACCGACAGCAAAGGCACCCTGCTGATGGAACAGGCTGTTGAAGCCGGCGACATCTTCCGCATGTGCCAGACCAAAGACGCGCCGATCCAGGACTGGGTCAAACTGGCCGTCAACCGCGCTCGTGCAAGCACAACTCCAGCCATTTTCTGGCTGGACCCGATGCGCGCCCACGACGGCGTGGTGATCGAGAAGGTTCAGGCTTACCTGAAGGATCACGACACCGCTGGTCTGGACATCCAGATCATGGCGCCGGTCGACGCAATGAAGTACACCCTGCAGCGCACCCGCGAAGGCAAGGACACCATTTCGGTGACCGGCAACGTACTGCGCGACTACCTGACCGACCTGTTCCCGATCATGGAACTGGGCACCAGCGCCAAGATGCTGTCGATCGTGCCGCTGATGAACGGCGGTGGCCTGTTCGAAACCGGCGCCGGCGGTTCGGCTCCGAAGCACGTGCAGCAACTGGTCGAAGAGAACTTCCTGCGCTGGGATTCGCTGGGTGAATTCCTGGCCCTGGCCGCGTCTCTCGAGCACCTGGGTGTGAACTACAACAACCCGAAAGCGCTGGTTCTGTCCAAGACTCTGGACCAGGCCACTGGCCAGTTCCTCGACAACAACAAGTCGCCATCGCGCAAAGTCGGCAACATCGACAACCGCGGCAGCCACTTCTACCTGGCGATGTATTGGGCACAAGCCCTGGCCGCCCAGACCGAAGACACTGCGCTGCAAGCGCAGTTCGCGACTCTGGCCAAGACCCTGACCGAGAACGAAGCGACCATCGTTGCCGAGCTCAACGCCGTTCAAGGCAAGCCAGTGGACATCGGCGGTTACTACCACGCCAATGCCGAGCTGATCAGCAAGGCCATGCGCCCAAGCGCAACCCTCAACGCGGCGATTGCTGCGCTGGTATAAGGTTGTAAAGGGAACATCACAAACCCCGGCCATGCGCCGGGGTTTGTGTTTCTGCCTTTCGCCCAGGAGATTCAATCAATGCAATGGCTCCCCCACATCACCGTCGCCACCATCGTCGAGGACAACGGTCGTTTCCTGATGGTCGAGGAACACAAGGCCGGGCGTAACGTGCTCAATCAGCCCGCCGGTCATCTGGATCCGGACGAAACCCTGATCGAAGCCGCCGTGCGCGAAACCCTCGAAGAAACCGGCTGGGACGTCGAACCCACCGCCGTGGTCGGCATTTATCTTTACACTGCCCCGAGCAACGGCGTGACTTACCAGCGCGTGTGCTTCAGCGCCAAAGCCGTGAAACATCACCCGGATTACCAACTGGACGACGGCATCGTCGGCGCCAAGTGGCTGACCCGCGACGAATTATTGGCCCAGCGCGATAACTGGCGCAGCGAGCTGATCATCCGCTGCATCGATGATTATCTGGCCGGCAATCGCTTCGGCCTCGAACTGATCCGCCCTTCCCTTTAGCCTTGAGGCCGTGAGCCTGATAGAATCGCGTCCTTTTTCAAGACACTCATTGAATCCCTATGCGTGATCCAGCCCCTTCTGACACATCCAAGAAGCGCGTCATTGTCGGCATGTCCGGCGGCGTGGACTCTTCCGTTTCCGCTCTCCTGCTGATCGAGCAGGGTTATGAAGTGGAAGGCCTGTTCATGAAGAACTGGGAAGAAGACGACGGAACGGAATACTGCACCGCCATGGACGACCTGGCGGACGCCCAGGCCGTGTGCGACAAGATCGGTATCAAGCTGCACACCGCCAACTTCGCCGCCGAGTACTGGGACAACGTGTTCGAGCACTTCCTGGCCGAATACAAGGCCGGCCGCACGCCGAACCCGGACATCCTGTGCAACCGCGAGATCAAGTTCAAGGCGTTCCTTGACTACGCCATGATGCTCGGTGCTGACCTGATCGCTACCGGTCACTACGTGCGCCGCCGCGATATAGACGGACGCACCGAACTGCTCAAGGGCCTGGATCCGAACAAGGATCAGAGCTATTTCCTGCACGCCGTCGGCGGCGAACAGATCGCCAAGACCCTGTTCCCGGTAGGTGAGCTGGAAAAACCGGAAGTCCGTGCAATCGCCGAGAAATACGAGCTGGCCACCGCCAAGAAGAAGGACTCCACTGGAATCTGCTTCATCGGCGAGCGTCGCTTCAGCGATTTCCTCAAGCAATACCTGCCGGCGCAACCGGGCGAGATCAAGACTACCGAAGGCGAAGTCATCGGCCGTCACCACGGTTTGATGTACCACACCATCGGCCAGCGTCAGGGCCTGGGCATCGGCGGCCTGAAAGACGCCGGCGACGAGCCGTGGTACGTGCTTCGCAAGGATCTGGACACCAACGAGCTGATTGTCGGTCAGGGCAACAACCATCCGTGGCTGTTCTCCAGCGCCCTGCTCGCTTCGGAAATCTATTGGGTCAACCCGATCGACCTGAGCCAGCCGCTGCGCCTGACCGCCAAGGTTCGCTACCGCCAGAGCGATCAGGCCTGCACCCTTGAGAAAACCGCAACCGGCTATCGCGCCGTGTTCGACGAGCCGCAGCGCGCGGTCACGCCGGGCCAGTCGGTGGTGTTCTATGACGGCGAAATCTGCCTCGGCGGCGGCGTGATCGAAGTCGCCGAGCCGTGGAGCGGCCAGGCATGAGCCCGACTCAGGAGCAATTGACCGCTCTGGGCGGCGTGTTTCTCGCCGCCGTGCTGGTCGACCGAATCGCCAAGACCGGCCAGACCAGTGAAGCAGGCCTGAGCTGCATGCTCGGCAGCCTGCTGGTTCGCGACCCGAAAGACACCTTGGATGTTTACGGCGGCGACGATATCAACCTGCGCGAGGGTTACCGCGCGCTGATCGGCGCCCTCGAGCGCGACCCGAGCACCTTGCAGCGCGAGCCACTGCGTTATGCGCTGTCGATGCTCGGCCTTGAGCGGCAACTGGCCAAGCGCAACGACATGCTCGACGTGATCGGCAAGCGCTTGCCGCAGATCCAGTCGCAGGTCGAGCATTTCGGCCCGGCCCACGAAAACGTGATCGCGGCCTGCGGTGCGCTGTACCAGGACACTCTGAGCACGCTGCGCCAGCGCATTCAGGTGCATGGCGACATGCGCAATCTGCAGCAGCCGAGCAACGCCTCGAAGATCCGCGCCCTGCTGCTCGCCGGCATTCGCTCGGCACGCCTGTGGCGCCAGCTCGGCGGTCACCGCTGGCAGTTGGTCGTGAGCCGGCGCAAATTGCTCAAAGAGCTGTATCCGTTGATGCGCAGCGAGTAAATCGCCGCGCAACAAAAGCTTTGTAGTCTGTAACGCGTAATACGCCGGTCAGTTGGCGACGGACCGGCGGATTTTTTCATGTATGATACGCGCCCCATTTCGTTGCCCGACTGTCCGAGAACACCCCATGCAGCTCTCTTCGCTCACTGCGGTTTCCCCTGTTGACGGCCGCTACGCCGGCAAAACCCAGGCCCTGCGCCCAATTTTCAGCGAGTACGGTCTGATCCGTGCCCGCGTTCTGGTTGAAGTGCGCTGGCTCCAGCGCCTGGCCGCTCACGCCGGCATCCCGGAAGTGCCAGCCTTCTCCGCCGAAGCCAACGCCGTTCTGAATGAACTGGCCGAAAACTTCTCGCTGGAGCACGCCGAGCGCGTGAAAGAGATCGAGCGCACCACCAACCACGACGTAAAAGCGATCGAATACCTGCTCAAAGAGCAAGCGGCCAAGCTGCCTGAGCTGGCCAAGGTCAGCGAATTCATTCACTTCGCCTGCACCAGCGAGGACATCAACAACCTGTCCCACGCCCTGATGCTGCGCGAAGGCCGTGACGACGTGATGCTGCCGCTGATGCGCCAGACCGCCGAAGCAATCCGTGAACTGGCGATCCGCTTCGCCGACGTGCCGATGCTGTCGCGCACCCACGGTCAGCCGGCTTCGCCGACCACTCTGGGTAAAGAGCTGGCGAACGTGGTTTACCGTCTCGAGCGTCAGATCGCTCAGGTCGCTGCCGTTCCGCTGCTGGGCAAGATCAACGGCGCTGTCGGCAACTACAACGCTCACCTGTCGGCCTACCCGCAGATCGACTGGGAAGCCAACGCCCGCGCCTTCATCGAAGACGAGCTGGGCCTGGGCTTCAACCCGTACACCACGCAGATCGAGCCGCACGACTACATCGCCGAGCTGTTTGACGCCATTGCGCGCTTCAACACCATCCTGATCGACTTCGACCGTGACATCTGGGGCTACATCTCCCTGGGTTACTTCAAGCAGCGCACCATCGCCGGCGAAATCGGTTCGTCGACCATGCCGCACAAGGTCAACCCGATCGACTTCGAAAACTCCGAAGGTAACCTGGGCATCGCCAACGCGCTGTTCCAGCACCTGGCGAGCAAACTGCCGATCTCCCGCTGGCAGCGCGACCTGACCGACTCCACCGTTCTGCGTAACCTCGGTGTCGGCTTCGCCCACAGCGTGATCGCGTACGAAGCGAGCCTCAAAGGCATCAGCAAGCTCGAGCTGAACGCTGACAAGATCGCTGCCGATCTGGACGCTTGCTGGGAAGTCCTGGCCGAGCCGATCCAGACCGTGATGCGCCGCTACAACATCGAAAACCCGTACGAGAAGCTGAAAGAACTGACGCGCGGCAAGGGCATCAGCCCAGAAGCGCTGCAGACTTTCATCGATGGCCTGGACATGCCGGCCGCTGCGAAAGCCGAGCTCAAGCAACTGACCCCGGCCAACTACATCGGCAACGCTGTAGCGCAAGCCAAGCGCATCTGATCGACTGCTTGACCCGTTTGAGACGCCCGGCCGCGCCGGGCGTTTTTATTCCCGTCTGAAAAATGCTTTTTTTCAATAGGTTACATATGAATCCCGATATTCCTCTTCAACTTCTGGGTGGTCTTACGGCGCGCGAATTCATGCGCGATTACTGGCAGAAAAAACCACTGCTGATCCGTCAGGCGATTCCTGATTTCGAAAGCCCGATCGACGCCGACGAACTCGCCGGCCTGGCCCTGGAAGAAGAAGTTGAATCGCGCCTGGTGATCGAGCACGGCGAGCGTCCATGGGAACTGCGTCGCGGCCCGTTCGCCGAAGACGAATTCAGCAAACTGCCGG
The DNA here is from genome assembly GCF_000282255.1 of Pseudomonas sp. GM25. Classification (NCBI taxonomy): domain Bacteria; kingdom Pseudomonadati; phylum Pseudomonadota; class Gammaproteobacteria; order Pseudomonadales; family Pseudomonadaceae; genus Pseudomonas; species Pseudomonas sp. GM25. Next base: position 11,489 of record NZ_AKJQ01000011.1, read on the forward strand.
AGCGCGAGTGGACCCTGCTGGTGCAGGCGGTCGATCAGTTCGTGCCGGAAGTCAGCGAGCTGCTGGAAAACTTCCGCTTCCTGCCGAGCTGGCGCGTCGACGACGTGATGATCAGCTTCGCCGCCCCGGGTGGCAGCGTTGGTCCGCACTTCGACAACTACGACGTGTTCCTGCTGCAAGGTCACGGCAAGCGCAACTGGAAAATCGGCCAGATGTGCGACTCCGAAAGCCCGCTGCTGCAACACGCGGATCTGCGCATCCTCGCCGAATTCCACGAGACCGAAGAGTGGGTCCTGGAACCGGGCGACATGCTCTACTTGCCGCCGCGCCTGGCTCACTGCGGCGTTGCCGTCGATGACTGCATGACCTACTCGGTCGGCTTCCGCGCACCAAGCGCCGCTGAAGTGCTGACCCACTTCACCGACTTCCTCAGCCAGTTCCTGACTGACGAAGAGCGCTACACCGACGCCGACGCCAAGCCGGTCAGCGATGACCCACACCAGATCCAGCACGATGCCCTCGGCCGCCTGAAAGCGCTGCTCGCCGAGCACATGAGCGACGAACGCCTGCTGCTGACCTGGTTCGGCCAGTACATGACCGAGCCGCGTTATCCAGAGCTGGTGGTCGGCCCGGAAGAAGTCGAGGAAGAAGACCTCCTCGGCGCGCTCGAAGACGGCGCCATCCTGATCCGCAACCCGAGCGCGCGCCTGGCGTGGTCGGACGTCGATGATGATCTGCTGCTGTTCGCCAGCGGCCAGAGCCGTTACCTGCCGGGCAAGCTGCGCGAACTGCTGAAGCTGATCTGCTCCGCCGACGCCCTGCACACCGACAACCTCGGTGACTGGCTGAGCGACGAAGACGGTCGCGGCCTGCTGTGCGAACTGGTCAAACAGGGAAGCCTGGGGTTCGCCGACGATGAATAAGATTCGCGTACGTGTTGCAGACTGGCAAAAGGACAACGCCGAGATCCGCCGCATTCGCGAAACGGTGTTCATTGCCGAACAATCGGTTCCACCCGAGCTTGAGTGGGACGCCGATGACGCCACGGCGGTGCATTTCCTGGCTTTCGAAGGCGACTTCCCGATCGGCACCGCCCGTCTCTTGCCTGATGGACATGTCGGCCGGGTTTCGGTGCTGAAGGACTGGCGCGGGCTGAAGGTGGGCGATGCGCTGATGCAAGCGGTGATTGCCGAAGCGGAAGCTCGCGGCCTGAAGCAGCAGATGCTCAGCGCCCAGGTACAGGCCACGGCGTTCTACGAGCGCCTGGGTTTCAACCTGGTCAGCGAGGAATTCCTGGAAGCCGGGATTCCGCATGTCGATATGGTTCGTCATTCGGCATAACGCTTGATGTGCACCTCAAAACGCCCCGCCATCTCATGATGCCGGGGCGTTTTGCTGTCTACGATTCAACTTGCCCCACCCCGGGCCGACAAACTGGCAATATCAAGCCTTTCGAAAGCGGAGATAACGGACATGTCCCTACGCACCCTGCTCACCACCCTGCTGCTCGGCTGCAGTTTTTCGGTGATGGCAGCCACAGAAATCGTGCCCCTCAAATACCACACCAGTGCCGACATGCTGCCGGTGGCTCAGGATTTTATCGGCAAGGACGGCCAGGTCAGCGCTTATGGCAATCAACTGATCGTCAAGGCTGAACCCGGCAAGATCGAAGAACTGAAGGACCTGCTCTCGCAGCTCGACACCGCGCCCAAGCGCCTGCTGATCACGGTCGATACCAACGAAAACAACGGCCGTGGTGATGAAGGTTATTCGGTCAACGGCGCGCAGACCCGCATCATCAGTCGCAGCACTGCCAGCCGTGACGGCGGCATTCAGCAGATCCAGGCCAGCGAAGGTGCGCCGGCGCTGATCCAGGTCGGCCAGAGCGTGCCGATCACCAGCAGCCAGACCAACTCCTACGGCGATTACAGCAGCCAGACTCAATATCGCAACGTCACCCAAGGGTTTTACGTCACCGCCAGCGTCACCGGCGAAACCGTTCACCTGGCCATCAGCACCAACCGTGACCGCATGAGCCAGGAACGTCCCGATGTAGTGAACGTGCAAAGTACCGACACAACTGTCACCGGGCGACTGGGCGAATGGATCACCCTCGCCGGCGTGAATCGCCAGACCCAGGCCGACAAACAGGGCCTGGCCCGCAGCTACTCGACTCAAGGCCGGGATGACATGACGTTGCGGGTGAAAGTCGACACGTTGGACTAAAGCACCAAAAACTGACTGATTAGTCGTATTAGACGAAAGATGTAGTGCTTGAAAAAAAGCACTACAAAACGTTTGACGAGCCAAAAAAGCGAAGGCATGATGGCCTCGCTCCCGCTAATCAGAGGCCCTGGCAAGGGCCTTCGAAGCGATGCTCGCAACCATCCCCGCGAGCCGTTTCGTGTCTGTACCGCCCACAAGGTGTGTTTGACGAGGTTGCCGACTGGAACGAAGTTGTCCCGAGGGACGGAAGCGTAATTAGGTAACCCGGCTTTACACTGTAGTTCGTATAAAGGCCCACGACGCCCGAATGCGCCCGCCAGTTCGCCTTTACCTGCTCACTTCCCCTCGAGCCCATCGTTCATCCCGTCGCCTGCCCCGCCGAACACGACCTGACCACCTAAGCTTCTGGTCAGCGAGCGCAAGGAATTTTCCACCGCAGAACAACTTTTCATAAAGACGCGACGAGGTTTATCTCCATGGCACTGACACGCGAACAGCAAATTGCAGCCCTTGAAAAAGACTGGGCTGAAAACCCGCGCTGGAAAGGCGTGACTCGCAATTACTCCGCTGCTGACGTCGTCCGTCTGCGTGGCTCGGTTCAACCAGAGCACACCTTTGCAAAAATGGGCGCCGAAAAACTGTGGAACCTGGTCACCCAGGGTGCCAAGCCGTCCTTCCGCCCAGAGAAAGATTTCGTCAACTGCATGGGCGCCCTGACCGGCGGCCAGGCTGTGCAACAGGTCAAAGCCGGTATCCAGGCGATCTACCTGTCGGGCTGGCAAGTCGCTGCGGACAACAACTCCGCCGAATCGATGTACCCGGACCAGTCGCTGTACCCGGTGGACTCGGTTCCGACCGTGGTCAAGCGCATCAACAACTCGTTCCGTCGTGCCGACCAGATCCAGTGGAAAGCCGGCAAGAACCCGGGCGACGATGGCTACATCGACTACTTCGCACCAATCGTGGCTGACGCCGAAGCCGGTTTCGGCGGCGTACTGAACGCCTACGAGCTGATGAAGAGCATGATCGAAGCAGGCGCCGCCGGCGTTCACTTCGAAGACCAGCTGGCTTCCGTGAAGAAATGCGGCCACATGGGCGGCAAGGTTCTGGTTCCAACCCAGGAAGCCGTGCAGAAGCTGACCGCTGCTCGTCTGGCTGCCGACGTTGCCGGTGTACCGACCATCATCCTGGCCCGTACCGACGCCAACGCTGCCGACCTGCTGACTTCCGACTGCGACCCGTACGACCAGCCGTTCGTGACTGGCACCCGTACTCAGGAAGGCTTCTACAAGGTTCGTGCAGGTCTGGACCAGGCAATCGCCCGTGGCCTGGCCTACGCGCCGTATGCCGACCTGATCTGGTGCGAAACCGCAAAACCAGATCTGGACGAAGCCCGTCGTTTCGCCGAAGCGATCAAGAAGGAATACCCGGACCAGATCCTGTCGTACAACTGCTCGCCTTCCTTCAACTGGAAGAAAAACCTGGACGACGCGACCATCGCCAAGTTCCAGCGCGAACTGTCCGCCATGGGTTACAAGCACCAGTTCATCACCCTGGCCGGCATTCACAACATGTGGCACAGCATGTTCAACCTGGCGCACGACTACGCCCGCAACGACATGACTGCCTACGTGAAGCTGCAAGAGCAGGAATTCGCTGACGCCGCCAAGGGTTACACCTTCGTGGCTCACCAGCAGGAAGTGGGCACCGGCTACTTCGACGACATGACCACCGTGATCCAGGGCGGAACGTCCTCGGTGACCGCGCTGACCGGTTCGACCGAAGAAGAACAGTTCCACTGATCGACTTCGCCTGAGCGAACGGCCTTTGCGGACCGTATAGAAAGCTAACCGCACTGCCGAAAAACTGACGCCCCGACTGGTTCGGGGCGTTTTTTTGCCTGCGGTTTTCCGGGCACCTCAGGAATTGGCACAGCCTGTCAGGCAAAACATTGATCCAGAGCGGTATCCGCATCGGAAAAATCGGCTAAAACGGGCGCCGCCGCTACTTGCAGTAACGCGCATATAAGACAACTTCCCAACTACTGACCCGTTAAACAGTTACCAAACCACTCCAAACGATATTAATTATCATTTAGCGGCAACTATGTTCGTTACATTTCCTACAAAACATAATTCGTGAAATCCCGGCTAATGCCCGCAACGCATGGGCTGCGGGCCCTTCGAGGTGCGCTATGTCCTTATTCCAATAAATAATTTCGCTATAGGAATTTTACTTGCAGGGTGTTTAGCCATAAAATCAGCGCGATTGATTGCTGCGACATATCGTCACTGCCTTATTTCTTTATCAAGCTCAGAGACCTTTGCTCTCTGTTAAGGATTTCCAGCATGCCCGAAGCGACAGGACTCATGGCCCACAACTGGGGCTTTGCCATTTTCCTTCTGGGTGTAGTCGGCCTGTGTGCCTTCATGCTCGGCGTCTCCAGCCTCCTCGGGTCAAAAGCCTGGGGCCGCAGCAAAAACGAACCGTTCGAGTCCGGCATGCTACCTACCGGTGGCGCCCGCTTGCGGCTCTCAGCCAAATTCTATCTGGTCGCGATGCTCTTCGTGATCTTCGATATCGAAGCCCTCTTTCTCTTTGCATGGTCTGTGTCCGTCCGCGAAAGCGGCTGGACCGGATTCGTCGAAGCTCTCGTTTTCATAGCAATTCTGTTGGCAGGTCTTGTCTACCTGTTCCGAGTGGGCGCCCTTGACTGGGCTCCGGAAGCTCGTCGCAAGCGGCAGGCGAAGCTGAAACAATGAGGCTTTGGCAATGCAATACAATCTCACCAGAATCGACCCCGATGCTCCTAACGAGCAGTATCCGATCGGCCAGCGGGAAACCGTTTCCGATCCGTTAGAAGATCAAGTCCACAAAAACATTTTCATGGGCAAGCTGGAAGACGTGCTGAGTGGCGCGGTCAACTGGGGACGTAAGAACTCCCTGTGGCCGTACAACTTCGGTCTGTCGTGCTGCTACGTGGAAATGACCACCGCCTTCACGGCGCCCCACGACATCGCGCGCTTCGGCGCCGAAGTTATCCGGGCATCACCGCGTCAGGCCGACTTCATGGTTATCGCCGGGACCTGCTTCATCAAGATGGCGCCGATCATTCAGCGCCTGTACGAGCAGATGCTCGAGCCCAAGTGGGTGATCTCGATGGGTTCGTGCGCCAACTCCGGCGGCATGTACGACATCTACTCCGTGGTTCAGGGGGTGGACAAGTTCCTGCCCGTTGACGTCTACGTACCTGGCTGCCCGCCCCGTCCAGAAGCATTTCTGCAAGGCTTGATGCTGTTGCAGGAATCCATTGGCCAGGAGCGTCGCCCACTTTCCTGGGTCGTTGGCGATCAAGGCGTTTATCGCGCCGACATGCCTTCGCAGAAGGAACAGCGCCGCGAACAGCGAATCGCAGTCACCAACCTGCGCAGCCCTGACGAAGTCTGATCCAGTCTGTTTCAAAGAAACGAGAAGCTGGCTTCATTCTTTACGTTGACCGAAAGCGAAAAAATAACCATGACTACAGGCAGTGCTCTGTACATCCCGCCTTATAAGGCAGACGACCAGGATGTGGTCGTCGAACTGAACAACCGTTTTGGCGCCGAAGCGTTCACCGCTCAGCCGACCCGCACCGGCATGCCGGTGCTGTGGGTGGCGCGCGCCAAGCTCGTCGAAGTCCTGACCTTCCTGCGCAACCTGCCCAAGCCGTACGTCATGCTCTATGACCTGCACGGCGTGGACGAGCGTCTGCGCACCAAGCGTCAAGGGCTGCCGAGCGGTGCCGATTTCACCGTGTTCTATCACCTCATGTCGCTGGAACGTAATAGTGACGTGATGATCAAGGTCGCCTTGTCCGAGAGCGACCTCAGCTTGCCGACCGTCACCAGCATCTGGCCGAACGCCAACTGGTACGAGCGTGAAGTCTGGGACATGTACGGCATCGACTTCAAAGGTCACCCGCACCTGTCGCGCATCATGATGCCGCCGACCTGGGAAGGTCACCCGCTGCGCAAGGACTTCCCGGCGCGCGCCACCGAATTCGATCCGTTCAGCCTGAACCTGGCCAAGCAACAGCTTGAGGAAGAAGCCGCGCGCTTCCGTCCTGAAGACTGGGGCATGAAGCGTTCCGGGGCGAACGAGGACTACATGTTCCTCAACCTGGGTCCGAACCACCCTTCGGCTCACGGTGCCTTCCGCATCATCCTGCAACTGGACGGTGAAGAGATCGTCGACTGCGTTCCGGACATCGGTTACCACCACCGTGGTGCCGAGAAGATGGCCGAGCGTCAGTCCTGGCACAGTTTCATTCCGTACACCGACCGTATCGACTACCTCGGCGGCGTGATGAACAACCTGCCGTACGTGCTCTCGGTCGAGAAGCTGGCCGGCATCAAGGTGCCAGAGAAGGTCGACGTCATCCGCATCATGATGGCCGAGTTCTTCCGGATCACCAGCCACCTGCTGTTCCTGGGTACCTACATCCAGGACGTCGGCGCCATGACTCCGGTGTTCTTCACCTTCACCGACCGCCAGAAGGCCTACACGGTGATCGAAGCCATCACCGGTTTCCGTCTGCACCCGGCCTGGTACCGCATCGGTGGCGTCGCCCACGACCTGCCACGCGGCTGGGAAAAACTGGTGAAGGACTTCGTTGAATGGCTGCCGAAGCGCCTCGACGAATACACCAAGGCTGCCCTGCAGAACAGCATCCTCAAGGGTCGTACCATCGGCGTTGCCCAGTACAACACCAAAGAAGCCCTGGAATGGGGCGTCACCGGTGCCGGCCTGCGTTCCACCGGTTGCGACTTCGACCTGCGTAAAGCGCGTCCGTACTCCGGCTACGAGAACTTCGAGTTCGAAGTACCGCTGGCTGCCAACGGCGATGCCTACGACCGCTGCATGGTTCGCGTCGAAGAGATGCGCCAGAGCGTCAAGATCATCGACCAGTGCCTGCGCAACATGCCGGAAGGCCCGTACAAGGCGGATCACCCGCTGACCACGCCGCCGCCGAAAGAGCGCACGCTGCAGCACATCGAAACCTTGATCACGCACTTCCTGCAAGTTTCGTGGGGCCCGGTCATGCCGGCCAACGAATCCTTCCAGATGATCGAAGCGACCAAGGGCATCAACAGTTATTACCTGACGAGCGACGGCGGCACCATGAGCTACCGTACCCGGATCCGTACTCCGAGCTTCCCGCATCTGCAACAGATCCCTTCGGTGATCAAAGGCAGCATGGTCGCGGACCTGATTGCGTACCTGGGTAGTATCGATTTCGTTATGGCCGACGTGGACCGCTAAGCATGAACAGCACGCTTATCCAGACAGACCGTTTCACCCTGAGTGAAACCGAGCGCTCGGCCATCGAGCACGAGCTGCATCACTACGAAGACCCGCGCGCGGCGTCGATCGAAGCCCTGAAGATCGTTCAGAAGGAACGCGGCTGGGTGCCGGACGGCGCTCTGTACGCCATCGGCGAGATCCTCGGCATCCCGGCCAGCGACGTTGAAGGCGTGGCCACGTTCTACAGCCAGATCTTCCGTCAGCCGGTCGGCCGTCACATCATTCGCGTCTGCGACAGCATGGTCTGCTACATCGGCGGCCACGAGTCGGTGGTCAGCGAAATCCAGAACAACCTGGGTATCGGCCTGGGCCAGACCACCGCCGACGGTCGCTTCACCCTGCTGCCGGTCTGCTGCCTCGGCAACTGCGACAAGGCACCGGCGCTGATGATCGATGACGACACCTTTGGCGATGTCCAGCCTGCCGGCGTCGCCAAACTGCTCGAGGGCTACGTATGACCCTGACCTCTTTCGGTCCCGCCAACCGCATCCAGCGTTCGGCCGAGACTCACCCGCTGACCTGGCGCCTGCGTGACGACGGCGAAGCCGTGTGGCTCGACGAGTACCAGGCCAAGAACGGTTACGCCGCTGCGCGCAAGGCCTTCGCCGACATGGATCAGGACGCCATCGTCCAGACCGTGAAAGACGCCGGCCTCAAAGGTCGCGGCGGTGCAGGCTTCCCCACTGGCGTGAAGTGGGGCCTGATGCCAAAGGACGAATCCATCAACATCCGCTACCTGCTGTGCAACGCGGATGAAATGGAGCCGAACACCTGGAAAGACCGCATGCTGATGGAGCAACTGCCCCATCTGCTGATCGAAGGCATGCTGATCAGTGCCCGCGCGCTGAAAACCTACCGTGGCTACATCTTCCTGCGTGGCGAGTACACCACCGCCGCCAAGCACCTGAACCGTGCCGTGGAAGAAGCCAAGGCAGCCGGCCTGCTGGGCAAGAACATCCTGGGCAGCGGCTTCGATTTCGAGCTGTTCGTCCACACCGGCGCCGGGCGTTACATCTGCGGTGAAGAAACCGCACTGATCAACTCCCTCGAAGGCCGCCGCGCCAACCCGCGTTCCAAGCCACCCTTCCCTGCCGCCGTTGGCGTGTGGGGCAAGCCGACCTGCGTGAACAACGTTGAAACCCTGTGCAACGTGCCGGCGATCATCGCCGACGGCGTGGACTGGTACAAATCGTTGGCCCGCGACGGCAGCGAAGACATGGGCACCAAGCTCATGGGCTTCTCCGGCAAGGTCAAGAACCCTGGCCTGTGGGAACTGCCATTCGGCGTGACCGGTCGCGAGCTGTTCGAAGACTACGCCGGCGGCATGCGCGACGGCTTCAAGCTGAAAGCCTGGCAGCCAGGCGGCGCCGGCACCGGTTTCCTGTTGCCGGAACACCTCGACGCACAAATGTACGCCGGCGGCATCGCCAAAGTGGGCACCCGTATGGGTACCGGCCTGGCCATGGCGGTGGACGACAGCGTCAACATGGTGTCCCTGCTGCGCAACATGGAGCAGTTCTTCGCTCGCGAATCCTGTGGTTTCTGCACACCTTGCCGTGATGGTTTGCCATGGAGCGTCAAGCTGCTGATGGCCATCGAACAAGGCCGCGGTCAGCCAGGCGACATCGAGACCCTGCTGGGTCTGGTCAACTTCCTCGGCCCGGGCAAGACCTTCTGTGCTCACGCACCGGGTGCCGTGGAGCCGTTGGGCAGTGCCATCAAATACTTCCGTCCAGAGTTCGAAGCCGGTATCGCGCCCGCAAGCGCCGCCGTCCCGCCTCTGGCGAAGCCGATCGTAGTCGGCGCGTAAACGCTTAAAAAAGGCGAAGGGTCCGTGCCCTTCGCCTTTCGTCCGATGACGCCTTTCGGGGCTGACTGGATTCGGACGGATAACAAGATTCCATTAGCCACGCCCGCTGACACCGGGCCAACGAAGACCTTTGAACCATGGCCACTATCCACGTAGACGGCAAAGCGCTCGAAGTCGACGGGGCAGACAACCTGTTACAGGCATGTCTGTCGCTGGGCCTCGACATCCCTTATTTCTGCTGGCACCCCGCGCTTGGTAGCGTCGGGGCCTGCCGCCAGTGCGCGGTCAAGCAGTACACCGACGAGAACGACACCCGTGGTCGCATCGTCATGTCCTGCATGACCCCTGCCACCGACAACACCTGGATCTCCATCGACGATGAAGAATCCAAGGCGTTCCGCGCCAGTGTCGTCGAATGGCTGATGACCAACCACCCGCACGACTGCCCTGTGTGCGAGGAAGGCGGTCACTGCCACCTGCAAGACATGACCGTGATGACCGGCCACAACGAGCGCCGTTATCGCTTCACAAAACGTACTCACCAGAACCAGCAACTGGGCCCGTTCATTTCCCACGAAATGAACCGCTGCATCGCCTGCTACCGCTGCGTGCGTTTCTACAAGGACTACGCCGGCGGCACCGACCTCGGTGTATTCGGCGCCCACGACAACGTGTACTTCGGTCGCGTTGAAGACGGCACCCTCGAAAGCGAGTTCTCCGGCAACCTCACCGAGGTCTGCCCGACCGGTGTGTTTACCGACAAGACTCACTCCGAGCGCTACAACCGCAAGTGGGACATGCAGTTCTCGCCGAGCATCTGCCATGGCTGCTCGAGCGGTTGCAACATCTCCCCGGGCGAGCGTTACGGCGAACTGCGTCGCATCGAAAACCGTTACAACGGTTCGGTGAACCAGTACTTCCTGTGCGACCGTGGCCGTTTCGGTTATGGCTACGTCAACCGCACCGACCGTCCACGTCAGCCACTGCTGGCCGACGGCACCAAACTAAGCCTGGACGACGCGCTGGACAAAGCCGCCGACCTGCTGCGCGGTCGCAACATCGTCGGTATCGGTTCGCCGCGTGCCAGCCTGGAAAGCAACTACGCGTTGCGTGAACTGGTAGGCGCCGAGCACTTCTACTCCGGTATCGAAGCCTCCGAGCTGGAACGCATCCGTCTGGTCCTGCAAGTGCTGAAAGACAGCCCGCTGCCAGTGCCGAACATGCGCGACATCGAAGACCACGACGCCGTGTTCGTCCTCGGTGAAGACCTGACCCAGACCGCCGCCCGCATGGCCCTGGCCCTGCGTCAGTCGGTCAAAGGCAAGGCCGAAGACATGGCCGAAGCCATGCGCGTCCAGCCTTGGCTCGACGCCGCCGTGAAGAACATCGGCCAGCACGAGCTGAACCCGCTGTTCATCGCGAGCCTGGCTGAAACCAAGCTCGACGACATCGCCGAAGAATGCGTACACGCCGCTCCCGACGATCTGGCCCGCATCGGTTTCGCCGTGGCTCACGCCCTGGACGCCAGCGCTCCGGCCGTTGAAGGACTGGACGCCGAAGCCCTGGAACTGGCCAAGCGCATCGCCGATGCTCTGCTCGCCGCCAAGCGTCCGCTGATCATCGCCGGTACTTCGCTTGGCTCCAAAGCCTTGATCGAAGCCGCTGCGAACATCGCCAAGGCCCTGAAGCTGCGCGAGAAGAACGGTTCGATCAGCCTGATCGTGCCGGAAGCCAACAGCCTCGGCCTGGCCATGCTCGGTGGCGAATCGGTCGATGCCGCGCTGCAAGCTGTGATCGACGGCAAGGCCGACGCCATCGTCGTGCTGGAAAACGATCTGTACACCCGTACCGCCAAGGCCAAGGTCGATGCGGCACTGAACGCTGCGAAAGTAGTGATCGTTGCCGACCATCAGAAGACCGCCACCAGCGACCGCGCGCATCTGGTTCTGCCAGCCGCCAGCTTCGCTGAAGGCGACGGTACTTTGGTCAGCCAGGAAGGTCGCGCCCAGCGCTTCTTCCAGGTTTTCGACCCGCAATACATGGACGCGAGCATTCTGGTCCACGAAGGCTGGCGCTGGCTGCACGCCCTGCGCGCCACCCTGCTGAACCAGCCGATCGACTGGACGCAACTCGACCACGTGACCGCTGCCGTTGCTTCGAGCACCACGCAACTGGCCCGTATCGTCGACGCCGCGCCGTCCGCCTCGTTCCGCATCAAGGGTCTGAAACTGGCCCGTGAGCCGCTGCGTTACTCCGGTCGCACCGCGATGCGCGCCGACATCAGCGTTCACGAACCACGCACCCCGCAAGACAAGGACACCGCGTTCGCCTTCTCGATGGAAGGTTACTCGGGCTCCGCCGAACCGCGTCAGCAAGTGCCGTTCGCCTGGTCGCCGGGCTGGAACTCGCCGCAAGCCTGGAACAAGTTCCAGGACGAAGTCGGTGGTCACCTGCGCGCTGGCGATCCGGGCACCCGCCTGATCGAAAGCACCGGTGATTCGCTGAACTGGTTCGCCAGTGTTCCGCGCGCGTTCAACCCGGCCCAGGGCACCTGGCAAGCCGTGCCGTTCTATCACCTGTTCGGCAGCGACGAGAACTCGTCGAAAGCCGCTCCGGTCCAGGAACGCATCCCGGCCGCCTACGTTGCACTGGCCAAGTCCGAAGCGGACCGCCTGGGCGTCAACGACGGCGCACTGCTGAGCCTCAATGTTGCCGGCCAGACCCTGCGTCTGCCGCTGCGCATCAATGAAGAGCTGGGCGCTGGCCTGGTTGCACTGCCGGCCGGTCTGGCAGGCATTCCGCCGGCGATTTTCGGCCAAACCGTTGATGGTCTGCAGGAGGCAGCGCAATGACCTGGTTCACCCCTGAAGTGATCGATGTGATCCTGACGGTCATCAAGGCCATCGTGATCCTGCTGGCCGTGGTGGTCGCAGGCGCGTTGCTCAGCTTTGTCGAGCGTCGCCTGCTGGGCTGGTGGCAGGACCGTTACGGTCCGAACCGCGTTGGCCCGTTCGGCATGTTCCAGATCGCGGCCGACATGCTGAAGATGTTCTTCAAGGAAGACTGGACCCCGCCGTTTGCCGACAAGGTGATCTTCACCCTGGCACCGGTGGTGGCCATGTCCGCCCTGCTGATCGCCTTCGCGATCATCCCGATCACCCCGACCTGGGGCGTGGCGGATCTGAACATCGGCCTGCTGTTCTTCTTCGCCATGGCCGGTCTGTCGGTCTACGCGGTGCTGTTCGCCGGCTGGTCGAGTAACAACAAGTTCGCCCTGCTCGGCAGCTTGCGTGCCTCGGCGCAGACCGTGTCCTACGAAGTGTTCATGGGCCTGGCCCTGATGGGCATCGTGGTGCAGGTCGGCTCGTTCAACATGCGCGACATCGTCGAGTACCAGGCGCAGAACCTGTGGTTCATCATTCCGCAGTTCTTCGGCTTCTGTACCTTCTTCATCGCTGGCGTGGCCGTGACTCACCGTCACCCGTTCGACCAGCCGGAAGCGGAACAGGAACTGGCCGACGGTTACCACATTGAATACGCCGGTATGAAATGGGGCATGTTCTTCGTCGGTGAATACATCGGCATCATCCTGATCTCGGCGCTGCTGGTCACCCTGTTCTTCGGTGGCTGGCACGGTCCGTTCGGCATCCTGCCGCAACTGTCCTTCGTCTGGTTCGCACTGAAGACCGCGTTCTTCATCATGCTGTTCATCCTGCTGCGCGCTTCCATCCCGCGTCCGCGTTATGACCAGGTGATGGATTTCAGCTGGAAATTCTGCCTGCCACTGACCCTGATCAATTTGCTGGTGACCGCTGCAATCGTGTTGTGGAACACGCCTGCGGTTGCGGTTCAGTGAGGATTTGACCCATGTTCAAATATATTGGCGACATCGTTAAGGGTACCGGTACCCAGTTGCGCAGCCTGGTCATGGTCTTCGGCCATGGCTTTCGCAAGCGCGACACCCTGCAATACCCGGAAGAGCCGGTCTACCTGCCACCACGCTACCGTGGCCGCATCGTCCTGACCCGCGACCCCGACGGCGAAGAACGCTGCGTAGCCTGCAACCTTTGCGCCGTGGCCTGCCCGGTGGGTTGCATCTCGCTGCAGAAAGCTGAAACCGAAGACGGTCGCTGGTACCCGGACTTCTTCCGTATCAACTTCTCGCGCTGCATTTTCTGCGGTCTCTGCGAGGAAGCCTGCCCGACCACCGCGATCCAGCTGACCCCGGATTTCGAGATGGCCGAGTTCAAACGTCAGGACCTGGTGTACGAGAAAGAAGATCTTTTGATCTCCGGCCCCGGCAAAAACCCTGATTACAACTTCTATCGTGTTGCTGGTATGGCCGTTGCGGGCAAGCCGAAAGGCGCCGCACAAAACGAAGCCGAGCCGATCAACGTGAAGAGCTTGCTGCCTTAAGGAAGAACGATGGAATTCGCTTTCTATTTCGCATCGGGTATCGCTGTTGTGTCCACACTGCGTGTGGTCACCAACACCAATCCTGTGCACGCCCTGCTCTACCTGATCATTTCGTTGATCGCCGTGGCCATGACCTTCTTCGCACTCGGCGCTCCGTTCGCCGGCGTGCTGGAAGTGATCGCCTACGCCGGCGCCATCATGGTGCTGTTCGTGTTCGTGGTGATGATGCTGAACCTGGGCCCGGCCTCGGTTCAGCAGGAACGCACCTGGCTCAAGCCCGGGATCTGGGCGGGGCCGGTGATTCTCGCCGCCCTGCTGCTGGCCGAACTGCTGTATGTGCTGTTCGCTCACCAGAGCGGTCAGGCCATCGGCCACACCACCGTCGATGCAAAAGCCGTGGGCATCAGCCTGTTCGGTCCGTATCTGCTGGTGGTCGAACTCGCCTCGATGCTGCTGCTCGCTGCAGCCGTCACGGCGTTCCATTTGGGCCGTAACGAGGCGAAGGAGTAAGACATGCCTGCTATCCCTCTCGAACATGGATTGGCCGTCGCTGGCATCCTGTTCTGCCTTGGTCTGGTCGGCCTGATGGTCCGCCGCAACATTTTGTTCGTGTTGATGAGTCTGGAAGTGATGATGAACGCCTCTGCACTGGCCTTCATCGTTGCGGGCGCCCGCTGGGCGCAACCGGATGGACAGATCATGTTCATCCTGGTGATCAGCCTTGCAGCCGCCGAAGCCAGTATTGGCCTGGCGATCCTGCTGCAACTGTATCGCCGCTTCCACACGCTCGATATCGACGCTGCCAGTGAGATGCGCGGATGAACCTACTCTTTCTGACTTTCGTATTCCCTCTGATCGGGTTCCTGTTGCTGTCGTTCTCGCGCGGCCGCTTCTCGGAAAACCTGTCGGCGCTGATCGGTGTCGGCTCCATCGGCCTGTCTGCCATCGTCGCGGCCTACGTGATCTGGCAATTCAACGTCGCGCCACCGGAAGGTGGCGTCTACACCCAGGTGCTGTGGCGCTGGATGTCGGTGGAAGGTTTCCAGCCTAACTTCGCGCTGTACCTGGATGGTCTGTCCGTGACCATGCTCGGTGTGGTCGTCGGTGTCGGCTTCCTGATCCACCTGTTTGCCTCCTGGTACATGCGTGGCGAAGACGGTTACTCGCGCTTCTTCTCGTACACCAACCTGTTTATCGCCAGCATGCTGTTCCTGATCCTCGGCGATAACCTGCTGTTCATCTACTTCGGTTGGGAAGGCGTGGGCCTGTGCTCGTACCTGTTGATCGGTTTCTACTACAGCAACCGCAACAACGGTAACGCCGCACTCAAAGCCTTCATCGTCACCCGTATCGGCGACGTGTTCATGGCGATCGGCCTGTTCATCCTGTTCCAGCAACTGGGCACGCTGAACGTCCAGGAACTGCTGGTGAAGGCGCCTGAGCACTTCAAGGTCGGTGATTTCTGGATCGTGCTGGCAACCCTGATGCTGCTGGGTGGTGCGGTCGGTAAATCGGCGCAACTGCCGCTGCAGACCTGGCTTGCGGACGCGATGGCCGGTCCTACCCCGGTTTCGGCACTGATCCACGCCGCAACCATGGTGACCGCCGGTGTCTACCTGATCGCCCGTACCCACGGTCTGTTCGCCCTGGCGCCGGACATACTGCACCTGGTCGGCATCGTCGGTGGTGTGACCCTGGTACTGGCCGGCTTCGCCGCACTGGTACAAACCGACATCAAACGTATCCTCGCCTACTCGACCATGAGCCAGATCGGCTACATGTTCCTGGCGCTGGGCGTTGGCGCCTGGGAAGGCGCGATCTTCCACCTGATGACCCACGCCTTCTTCAAGGCCCTGCTGTTCCTTGCCTCCGGTGCGGTGATCGTTGCCTGCCACCACGAGCAGAACATCTTCAAGATGGGCGGCCTGTGGAAGAAACTGCCGCTGGCCTACGCCAGCTTCATCGTCGGTGGTGCCGCTCTGGCTGCCCTGCCTCTGGTGACCGCAGGTTTCTACTCCAAGGACGAAATCCTCTGGGAAGCGTTCGCCAGCGGCAACCACGGTCTGCTCTACGCAGGTCTGGTCGGCGCATTCATGACGTCGCTGTACACCTTCCGCCTGATCTTCATCGCGTTCCACGGTGAAGCCAAGACCGAAGCCCACGCCGGTCACGGCATCGCTCACTGGCTGCCGCTGTCGGTGCTGATCGTGCTGTCGACCTTCGTCGGCGCCATGATCGTTCCACCGCTGCACGGCGTACTGCCGGAGAGCGTTGGTCATGCCGGTGGCGAAGCCAAGCACAGTCTGGAAATCGCCTCGGGCGCCATCGCCCTGGCCGGTATCCTGCTGGCGGCCCTGCTGTTCCTTGGCAAGCGTCGCTTCGTGACCGCGATCGCCAACAGCGGCATCGGCCGTCTCCTTTCGGCCTGGTGGTTCGCTGCCTGGGGCTTCGACTGGATCTACGACAAACTGTTCGTCAAGCCGTACCTTGCGATCAGCCACATGCTGCGCAAAGACCCGCTCGACCAGACCATCGGTCTGATCCCGCGCATGGCCAAGGGTGGTCACACCGCCCTGAGCCGTACCGAAACCGGTCAACTGCGTTGGTACGCTGCTTCGATGGCTGCTGGTGCCGTGTTGGTCATCGGCGCTGTCGTGCTGGTAGCGGTCTGATATGAACCTTGCGAATTTGCGAAAGGAAACGAGCCCGTCATGATTCTGCCTTGGCTAATCCTGATCCCCTTCATCGGCGGCCTGCTGTGCTGGATGGGTGAGCGCTTCGGCGCTACCCTCCCCCGCTGGATTGCGCTGTTGACCATGACCCTGGAACTCGCCCTCGGCCTCTGGCTGTGGGCCCACGGTGACTATTCATTTGCACCGGCGCCTGGCGCCGATCCGACCTGGGCGCTTGAGTTCAAGCACGTCTGGATCCAGCGCTTCGGCATCAACGTGCACCTGGCCCTCGACGGCCTGTCGCTGCTGATGATCCTGCTGACCGGTCTGCTGGGTATCCTGTCGGTACTCTGCTCGTGGAAAGAGATTCAACGTCACGTTGGCTTCTTCCACCTGAACCTGATGTGGATCCTGGGCGGCGTTGTCGGCGTGTTCCTCGCCCTCGACCTGTTCATGTTCTTCTTCTTCTGGGAAATGATGCTGGTGCCGATGTACTTCCTCATCGCGCTCTGGGGTCACAGTTCTTCGGACGGCAAGAAAACCCGGATCTACGCTGCGACCAAGTTCTTCATCTTCACTCAGGCTTCCGGCCTGATCATGCTGGTGGCGATCCTCGGTCTGGTCCTGGTCAACTACAACAGCACCGGCGTGATCACCTTCAACTACGCCGACCTGTTGAAGACCAAGATGTCGATGACCACCGAGTACATCCTGATGCTCGGCTTCTTCATCGCCTTCGCGGTCAAGCTGCCAGTGGTTCCGTTCCACTCCTGGCTGCCTGACGCTCACGCCCAGGCGCCGACTGCAGGTTCCGTCGACCTCGCCGGTATCTTGCTGAAAACCGCGGCCTACGGTCTGCTGCGTTTCGCCCTGCCGCTGTTCCCGAACGCCTCGGCCGAGTTCGCGCCGATCGCCATGACCCTCGGTCTGATCGGGATCTTCTACGGTGCGTTCCTCGCTTTCGCACAAACCGACATCAAACGTCTGATCGCCTTCTCGTCCGTTTCCCACATGGGCTTCGTACTGATCGGCATCTACTCCGGCAGCCAACTGGCGCTGCAAGGTGCAGTGATCCAGATGCTGGCGCACGGTCTGTCGGCGGCGGCACTGTTTATCCTCAGCGGTCAGCTGTACGAGCGTCTGCATACTCGTGACATGCGTGAGATGGGCGGTCTGTGGTCGCGTATCGCTTACCTGCCGGCGATCAGTCTGTTCTTCGCAGCCGCCTCTCTGGGTCTGCCGGGCACCGGTAACTTCGTCGGTGAATTCCTGATCCTGATCGGTACGTTCGCCAGTGCTCCATGGATCACCGCGATTGCCACCTCCGGTCTGGTGTTCGGTTCGGTCTACTCGCTGATCATGATCCACCGCGCTTACTTCGGTCCGTCCAAATCGGATTCGATCCTGCACGGCATGGACGGTCGCGAACTGATCATGGTGCTGGGCCTTGCGGTACTGCTGATTTACCTCGGCGTCTACCCGCAACCGTTCCTCGACACTTCTGCCGCCACGATGCATGGCGTGCAGCAGTGGCTCGGCACCGCCTTCACTCAACTCGCTTCGGCCCGGTAAGAGCGCTATGGAATTCACGATTCAACACTTTATTGCGCTTGCGCCACTGTTGATCACCAGCCTCACCATTATCGTGGTGATGCTGGCAATCGCCTGGCGCCGCAACCACTCGCAGACCTTCCTGATTTCGGTGGCAGGTCTGAACCTGGCCTTGCTGTCGATCCTGCCAGCGCTGAAAGTCGCGCCTCTGGCCGTGACTCCATTGCTGCAGATCGACACCTTTGCCTGCCTGTACATGGCGCTGATCCTGGTCGCCACCCTCGCTTGCGTCACCCTCGCCCACGCCTACCTCGGCGATGGCGGTTCGGGTTACCCGGGCAACCGTGAAGAACTGTACCTGCTGATCCTGATGGCCGCCGCCGGTGGCCTGGTTCTGGTCAGCGCGCAGCACCTGGCCGGGTTGTTCATCGGTCTGGAACTGCTGTCGGTGCCGGTCTACGGTCTGGTGGCCTACGCCTTCTTCAACAAGCGTTCGCTGGAAGCCGGCATCAAGTACATGGTGCTGTCGGCCGCCGGTTCCGCGTTCCTGCTGTTCGGTATGGCGCTGCTGTACGCCGACTCGGGTTCGCTGAGCTTCGTCGGCATCGGTCAGGCACTGGCCGCGACCGGCCTGCCAAGCTCGCTGGCGCAACTGGGCCTGGGCATGATGCTGATCGGTCTGGCGTTCAAACTGTCGCTGGTACCGTTCCACCTGTGGACGCCGGACGTGTACGAAGGTGCTCCGGCACCGGTGGCCGCGTTCCTCGCCACCGCTTCGAAAGTGGCTGTGTTCGCGGTCATGGTTCGTCTGTTCCAGATCTCCCCTGCTGCAAGCAGTGGCGTTCTGAGCAACGTGCTGACCATCATCGCCATCGCCTCGATCCTGTTCGGTAACCTGCTGGCCCTGACCCAGAGCAACCTCAAGCGTCTGCTCGGTTACTCGTCCATCGCGCACTTCGGCTACCTGCTGATCGCACTGGTGGCGAGCAAGGGTCTGGCGGTGGAAGCCATCGGCGTGTACCTGGTCACCTACGTGATCACCAGCCTCGGCGCCTTCGGCGTGATCACCCTGATGTCCTCGCCGTACAACGGCCGTGACGCAGACGCGCTGTACGAGTACCGCGGCCTGTTCTGGCGCCGTCCGTACCTGACCGCCGTACTGACCGTGATGATGCTGTCCCTGGCCGGTATCCCGCTGACTGCTGGCTTCATCGGCAAGTTCTACATCATCGCCACCGGTGTCGAGTCGCACCAATGGTGGCTGGTCGGCTCGCTGGTACTGGGCAGCGCCATCGGCGTCTTCTACTACCTGCGCGTGATGGTCACCCTGTACCTGATCGAACCAAACTTGCGCCGCCACGACGCCCAGTTGCACTGGGAACAGAAAGCAGGCGGCGTGATGCTGCTGGCAATCGCCCTTGTCGCGTTCTTCCTCGGCGTCTACCCACAACCGCTGCTGACCCTGGTTCAGCAATCGGGCCTGGCGGGCTGATCGCTCAGCGATAGCTGGCTACAAACAGAAACGGCACCTTCGGGTGCCGTTTTTGCGTCTAGACCGTCTTGAGTTTTTTCACCATCGGCACGCAGGCCAGTTGCAGACCTGAAGGCGACTGATAGATCGCACTCCCCTCCCCAACGTAACCGCAGCGCCGATAAAAATCAGCGGCATTCAACGTCGCATCCAGACAAACCTCTGCCAGCCCCAGATCCTGTGCCAGCGCTTCCAAAAAGTGCAGCACGCGTTTACCAAGCCCGCGCTGCATGAAATCCGGATGGATGAAGATTGCACCGATTTCGCGGTGCTCCAGATCGAGCATTCCGGTTGCCACGGGCTCACCTTCAACGCAACCCAGATAGAAATGCTTTTGCATGAGCGTGTAATAACCGTCTGCCGCCGAGCCCTTTGTCCAGTCGAGCATTTGCTGCTCGCTGTAGGCACCGATGCATTGATCCCGGATCGCCAGTCGCCGAATCTCGAACGCTATCCCGGCATCGTCCGGTTCGGCTCTTTTCATTTCGAACATTTCTCTCTCCTTGAGCCATGTGCGGACGGGCAATGAAAAAGCCCCGTCCATTTCTGGCGGGGCTTTGGGTAACAACACGTCATTTGCCAGACATGCACGACCTTATGGCCCGCCGGAAGCGGTCATAGAGGAGCACATCATGGTCATTCGGTGTTGGGCAGTCATGGCTGGATAGTGCTGCGGATTGTTCCGACGCGTCAATCGCAAGGCTCTTCCCTAAACAGTCGAACGCTCCCACCACACTGGCTGACTCGTCCTACAGGTGTTTTTACGATCGGTGACTACCGTTGAAAAGGGGGCGAAAAGGATGGCCTGGAGGCCTTGACCAATTCGATCATCGGGACAAAACTATACGCAGGTAACGTACAGAACATGGATGCTCTTTTTATCGAATTACCCGCGTTCCAGAAGCACCGGGACGATTACCTGGATGATGATCTGTTTCGCAGCTTTCAGTTGGAGCTGCTGAAAAATCCTGAAGCGGGCGACCTCATCGAAGGCACGGGCGGGCTGCGCAAAATTCGCTTCTGCGACCAACGACGCGGTAAGGGCAAGCGCAGCGGATTACGAGTGATTTATTACTGGTGGTCTGGTTTCGACCAATTCTGGCTGTTCACCGTGTACAGCAAAAACGAGCAAGACGATCTGTTGCCTTCCCAGAAAAGAGTCTTCAAACAGGCGCTGGATACAGAAATCAACGCGAGAACCCAAATATGAAACGCGACATTTTTTCCGAACTGATGGAGGGCCTTGAGGCTTTGGCCGACGAGCGCCAAGGCAAGGTCACCCTTCGCACCCACAAAGTCCAGTTACCCAAACTATTGCCGATCACTGCCGAGGAAGTTGTTGCGATCCGCCAGCAACTCAACCTCTCCCGGTCAGTTTTCGCCATGTACCTGCGAACCAACACTAGAACCCTCGAAAACTGGGAACAAGGTCGAGCAACGCCAAATGCCCAAGCGACGACACTCATTCGACTGGTCGAGCGTTTTCCACAAACGATCGACCACCTTGCGGCTCTGACCTGACTACCGGGATCTAACAAAATTGTAATTCCCCAATCACCTCCCCGTTATCCGCAGCCTGCAACGATGTCACCCGGCGACTCTCCCGGCGGGCCCCTTGCCCGTCGAACAATAAAACCCACGCCGAAGCTCGTTCCCGTTCTGCCGAACCCTAGGAGTGATTGATGGTTAACAACACAAAAATATCGATGGCCGCTCTGGCAGTGGTTGTCGGCGCCGGGCCGTCCACGGTGTTTGCAGAAGAAAAACCCGAAGGGTTTATCGAAGGCAGCAGCCTGACGGTGCTCAACCGTAACCTCTATTTCAACCGTGACCACCGCAACGGCCAGTCCAGTCCCACGGGCAATGGTTATTCCGAAGCCTGGGCCCACGGCATCATCGGCAAGTTCGAATCCGGCTTCACCCAGGGCACCGTCGGGGTCGGGGTGGATGCGTTTGCGATGATCGGTCTGAAACTCGACACCGGCGACGGTCGCAACGGTGGCCGCAGTTCGTTCGATGTGTTGCCGGTCAACAGCGACGGCGAAGCGCGGGACGAATACACCAAGGTCGGTGGCGCCGCCAAAGTGCGCGCTTTCGATACGGTGGTGAAAGTCGGTGATGTGTTCCCGGCCAACCCGGTGGTCGCGGCAGGCGATTCGCGATTGTTGCCGGAAAGCTTTCGCGGTGTGACGGCGACCAACACCAGCATCGAAGGTCTGTCGATCCAGGGCGGTCGGCTGCATGCGATGAGCCAACCGGTGTCCAGCGACCTGCGCGAGAACTTCGCGACCTTCTATGCCGGCCCGGTCAATTCGCCGTGGATCGCTTACGGCGGCGGCGATTACGCGCTGAACAAAAACCTGAGTTTCAGCCTGTACTCCAGCCGCCTCAAAGATGCCTGGAACCAGTACTACGCCGGCACCGCCTGGACGTATCCGCTGTCGGATGACCTGTCGCTGTTCGGCGGCCTGAATTACTACAAGGCGGTCGACGAGGGCAAACAATTGCTCGGCGAGTTCGACAACAACATCTGGAGTGGCCGCGTCGGTGTGAAACTCGGCGCCCACTCGGTCGCCCTCTCTCACCAGCGCAACAACGGCAACGACGACTTCGATTACCTGCGCCAGTCCGACTCGATCTTCCTCGACAACTCCATTCAGTACAGCGACTTCAACTCGCCGAAAGAGCGTTCGTGGATGGTGCGCTACGACCTCGACATGACCACCTATGGCGTGCCGGGCCTGTCGTTCATGACTCGTTACGCACGCGGCACCGACGCCGATTACTCCAACGCCAACGCCGTGTACATGCGCCGCGATGCCGAGGGCAATCCGCTGACTGACCAGAAGCGCTGGGAGCGTGACATCGAAGTCAAATACGTGGTGCAAAGCGGTTCGATGAAAGACCTGTCGCTGCGTCTGCGCCAGGCCACCACCCGCGCCACCGCGTTCGAGTCGGATCTGGATGAAGTGCGGGTGATCGTCGAATACCCGCTGGCGATTCTCTGAGTTTCACGAGCAATGCCCATTCACCTTTAGAAGCTCCTTGCTCCTTTGGTAAGAGGTGAATTTTTGGCGTCCTTCGGGGCGCCTTTTTTATGGATGAAAAAAAGCCCGACTCACTGAACATGAACCGGGCGTTTCAGCCGGGATTAGCGTCAGCCACCCTGCTGACGACAATTCCCCATCACGTTATAAGTGACCGTATTGAGCTGCCCCTTGGAGTCCTCGTAAGTCATCGCAGCCGGCACGACCGCGCATTCATTTTTCGGCCGGACAACACTCACCACCTTCTTCACATCCAGCTTCATTCCGTACTCGTATTCCTTGACCACCGGCGCCGCTTTGCCCTGACTGGCCGCGTACTGCTCCATGGCTTTGGTGTTGGCACTGAGCGCCCGGTCGAACGTTCTGTCACCACCGCCTTCGGCCAACGCATTCAAGGACATCGCCATGACAGCGCTGAACGCCAACAGCTTTAGAGTTTTCATATTCGCTTCCTTCAAATCACGACTCATAAAAAAGCCCACCATCGATGCGCGATGACGGGCTCATTCACTGGCAGCACGCTTACAGGTCTTGGGTCTTGTCGTCCTTCTTGCCGTTCACGACGACCGGATCACGGGCCTTTTCCTTCGCAGCAAACACCTCCATCGAGCGGTCATTGGCGGCCATCATTCGGTCGAAAGTGCGGTCGCCGCCACCTTCGGCCAACACCAGCGAAGACATCATCAGAGCCACGGCAAACGCGCCAATCTGTGCAAGTTTCATCATTGATTCCTCATTCAAGTCACTGACGGGATCAAGGTAACAATCCGAACCTTTCGTGACGGTGGCGCCGAAATTACATATCCGTTATGTGGAAAGGCCCGCAATCGCGGGCCTGTTGTTGAGGCAAAAAGTGACTAGGCAGCCGTAAGCGCTTCCTCATCCCGACGATGCGCCAGCTGATACAACGCCGGCAGGATCAGCAGTGTGAGAATGGTCGAGGACAGGATCCCGCCAATCACTACCGTTGCCAGCGGTCGCTGCACCTCGGCTCCGGTGCCCGTCGCAAGCGCCATCGGAATGAAGCCCAGGGACGCCACCAACGCTGTCATCAACACCGGACGCAATCGTGTCAGCGCACCTTCGTGGATTGCTTCGGACAACGAACGCCCCTCCTCCCGCAAGTTGCGGATAAACGCGATCATCACCAACCCGTTCAGCACCGCCACCCCCGACAGCGCGATAAACCCGACACCCGCCGAGATCGACAACGGAATGTCCCGCAGCCACAACGCCATGACCCCGCCGGTCAGCGCAAACGGAATCCCGGTGAACACCAGCAAGCCGTCCTTGAGGTTGTTGAACATCATGAACAGCAACCCGAACACCAGCAGCAACGCCACCGGCACCACGATCTGCAAGCGCTTGGCCGCCGATTGCAGTTGCTCGAACTGCCCGCCCCAGGTGGTCCAGTAACCCGCCGGCACCTGCACATCGCGCTCGATCACTTCGCCTGCCTCGGCGACAAAAGAACCGATGTCGCGCCCACGCACGTTGGCGCTGACGATCACCAGGCGCTTGCCGTTCTCGCGGCTGACCTGATTCGGCCCCAGCACCAGATCGAGGCTGGCAACGTCCTTCAGCGCAATGAAGCCGATCTGACTGGAGGCATCACCACCCGCCGCCGGCACCGGAATCAGCAGCGCCGACAACCCGTCGATGTCCTTGCGCATGGCGTCGGACAACCGCGCCACCATGTCGAATCGACGGTCGCCTTCATACAGCGTCCCGGCCTTCTGCCCGCCGACGGCCACCGCAATGGTGTCCTGCACATCGCCAACATTGAGCCCGTAACGCGCCGCCTTGTCGCGATCAATGTTGATGGTCAGCACCGGCAGACCGGTGGTTTGCTCGACCTTGACCTCGGACGCGCCGTTGACCTTCTGCATCGCGGCGGCAATCTTCGCCGCCGTGGCGTTGAGCACGTCCATGTCATCACCGAACACCTTCACCGCCACGTCGCTGCGCACGCCGGAGATCAGCTCGTTGAAGCGCAACTGGATCGGCTGCGACAGTTCATAGTTGCTGCCCGGCAGCGTTGCCGCGGCTTGCTGCAGTTCGGCCATCAGGGTTTCGCGGGACTTGCCCGGATCCGGCCATTGCTCCTTCGGCTTGAGCATAACGTAGCTGTCGGAGATGTTCGGTGGCATCGGGTCGGAAGCGATTTCGGCAGTGCCGGTGCGGGCGAATACGCGTTCAACCTCAGGCACTTTATTAAGGATCAACGTTTCCAGCCGCTGCTGCATATCCACCGATTGCGTCAGGCTGGTGCCCGGCACGCGCAGCGCCTGCAAGGCAAAATCGCCTTCGCTGAGGCTCGGCACAAACTCGCTGCCCATGCGGCTGGTGACCACACCGCTGAGCACAATCACACCCAACGCCGCGCCGACCGCCATCGTCCGGTGGGACATGACCCAGTTCAGCGCCGGTGCATAAACGCGACGTGCGCCGCGCATCACCACGCCCTCTTCTTCCTTGACCTTGCCGGTCACGAACAATGCGATTGCCGCCGGCACAAAGGTCACGGACAAGAGCATGGCGCCAAGCAATGCGAGGACCACGGTGAACGCCATCGGGTGGAACATTTTCCCTTCGACGCCGCTCAGGGCGAAGATCGGCAGGTACACGACCATGATGATCAATTGGCCGAAAATCAGCGGTCGCCGCGCCTCTTTCGCCGCTGCAAACACTTCATGGAAACGCTCGGATCGCGTCAGCAGGCGTCCGTGATGCTGCTGCGCATGGGCCAGCCGGCGCAGGGTGTTTTCGACGATCACCACCGCGCCGTCGACGATGATGCCGAAGTCCAGCGCGCCGAGGCTCATCAGGTTGGCGCTGACCTTGTTGCTGAACATACCGGTGAAGGTAAACAGCATCGACAGCGGAATCACCATCGCCGTGATCAGCGCAGCGCGGATGTTGCCGAGGAACAGAAACAGGATCGCGATCACCAGAATCGCGCCTTCGACGAGGTTTTTCTTCACCGTGGCGATGGCTTTGTCGACCAGATGCGTGCGGTCGTACACCGGCACCGCGATCACGCCGGCGGGCAACGACTTGTTGATCTGTTCGAGCTTGGCGGCGACGGCCTGGGAGACCGTGCGGCTGTTTTCGCCGATCAGCATGAACACCGTGCCGAGTACTACTTCACGGCCATTTTCCGTCGCGGCGCCGCTGCGCAGTTCGCGGCCGATGTCCACGGTGGCGACGTTTTTGATCCGGATCGGCGTGCCGTCAACGTTGGCCATGACGATGTTGGCGATGTCCTCGGTGCTCGCTACCTGGCCCGGCGCGCGAATCAGCAATTGCTCGCCGCTGCGCTCGATGTACCCGGCGCCGACGTTGGCGTTGTTGCGCTCCAGCGCCGTCACCAGATCGGTGAGGGTCAGTTTGTAGGCCGCGAGTTTTTTCGGATCGGGCGCGATCTGATATTCCTTGGCAAAACCGCCGATGGTGTTGATCTCGGCCACACCGGGGACGTTGCGCAGTTGCGGCTTGATGATCCAGTCCTGAATCACCCGCAAGTCGGTCGGCGTGTAGGGCGTGCCGTCCTCTTTCAGCGCGCCTTCCTTGGTCTCGACCGTCCATAAAAAGATCTCGCCGAGACCGGTGGAAATTGGCCCCATCACCGCTTCCACACCTTCGGGCAACTGCTCCTTGGCCGACTGCAATCGTTCGTTGACCAATTGCCGGGCAAAGAACAGATCGGTGCCGTCCTTGAAGATCACCGTGACCTGGGACAACCCCGAACGCGACAGCGAGCGGGTCTGCTCCAGCGCCGGCAGGCCGGCCATCGCGGTTTCAATCGGAAAGGTGATGCGCTGCTCGGTTTCCAGCGGCGAGAACCCGGCCGCGCCGGTGTTGATCTGAACCTGGACGTTGGTGATGTCGGGCACGGCGTCGATCGGCAGCTTTTGGTAACTGGCGATGCCGAGGCCGGCCATGAGCAGAACGGCGAGCAGCACGATGATGCGCTGCTCGATGGCAAACTGGATCAGGCGTTCGAACATGGGAGTCTTCCGCGATTAATGACTGTGCTCGGCCGAGGCTTTGCCCAGCTCCGATTTGAGGACGAAGCTGCCGGCGCTGGCGACTTGCACGCCCGGTTCCAGTCCGGCGATGACTTCCACCTGACCCGCCGCGCGACTGCCCAGCTCCACCGCTTGCGCCTTGAAGCCGTCGTCGGTGCGCACGAATACCGTGGGTTTGTCCTCGACGGTCTGGATCGCGGTTTCCGGCACGGCAACTTTGGCCTGGCGACTGTCGGTGGCGACCAGCGCGGTGACAAACAGGCCGGGGCGCCATGAGCCTTGCGGGTTTTCCAGGGTGACTCGCACGGTCGCGGTACGGGTCTGTTCGCCAAGGAGGCTGCCGACGTAAGCCACGGTGCCGCTGACTTCGGCGTTCAATTCCGCCGCGCTGACGGTGACGGGTTTGCCCACTTGCACCTCGTTCAGGTCCTTCGGTGAAACGCCGAACGTGACCCACACCCGCGACAGATCCGAAAGCGTAAACGCCGCAGTGGTTTCATCGACCACCTCCCCCGGCGTCAGGTGTTTTTCCACCACTACACCGTCAAAAGGCGCCCGCAGTTCATAGCGATTGCCACCGGTGGCGACCACACTGCCACTGAGCACGCTGATCTTTTGTCGGGCGTTGCTCACGGCGATTTCGGCTTCTTCCAGGGCCTGACGTGCCTGAAGGAAATCCTGTTCGGCGGAGATCTTGTCTTGCCACAGTTTCTTCTCGCGCTCGAACGTCGTGCGGGCCAGGGCCAAGCGGCGTTGCGCAGCCGCCTGCTCGCTGCGCTGATCGGAAATCTGCTGACTGGCGATCACCGCCAGCAACTGGCCCTTCTTCACCGACTGCCCGAGATTGACCGACACCGACTCGACCACGCCCGGCACGCGCGGTACGACGTGTGCGGTACGGTCCTCGTCGAAACGTACTTCGCCGGGAAACGACAGACCGAGGCTGAAGTTCTGCGCCTGGGCGGCGGCCAGTTGAATCCCCGCCGCCGCGATCTGCTCGGCCGTCAATTCGATGTGCCCTTCTTCGGCGTGCTCGCCGTCAGCAGCGGCGCCTTCTTCGGCGTGATCGGCGTGTTCCGCCGCTTCATCGGCATGCGCATCGAAAGACGCATTGCCGCTCCACATCGAGCCGATGCCAATGCCCAGCGCCAACGTCGCCGCAGCGACCACGATCAGTTTTTTGTCCATGGAAACTCCTCTGCGCCAAACCATCGCGCAGTGATCAGAAAGTTGAAATTCAAGGGTTGGCGCTGAGGTCGCCGAAGATGCGTTCGATTCGGACCCGGGCGTCGGTCGCCTCGCTCATCGCCTGGATGTATTGGCTGCGAGCGGCGATCAATGTGCGCTGGGCATCGAGCACGTCGAGGAAGCCGAACTTGCCCATTTCGAAACCGCGAGTGGCGCTGTCCACGGCACTTTGCGCGGCGGGCAGAATGGTTCGGTCGAATGCCAGGATTTCGCCGTTGGCGGTCTGCCATTGCGCCAGCGTGGTCTGGATTTCCGTGCGCAAGCGCAGTTCGGTGGCGTTGCGCAGGTCCCGCGCCTGATCGGTACGCCGCGCCGCCGCCAGCACGTTGCCCTGATTGCGGTTGAACAGCGGAATCGGCATCGACAGCCCGACCACGTTGACCCGCTCGCGCTCGGTTTCGCTGTACTGGCTGCCGATGCTGACCGTCAGATCGGGAATCCGCTGGGACTTTTCCAACCCCAGCGATGCTTCGCGCTGGTCGATCTGCAACCTGGCCAGGCGCAGCTCCGCAGTCTCGTTCAGGCGCTCAAGCAAACGGGTGGGCGGCGGTACGTTGGGCAGGTTTTGAGTCGCGGTCTGCACCGTGGTCGACGTCGGCAACGGTGCGCCCATGACCTGGGCCAATTGCTGGTACGCATTGGCCTGATCGCGCTCGGCGCGGCTCAATTCCAGGCGCACTTCCGAGAGCTGCACTTGCGCACGTGTGCCTTCCACGGGCGACGACTTGCCCGCCTCGATCCGCCCCTGCGCCACACGCAAACCGTGCTCGGCGAGTTGCAGCGACTGCCGGGCCAGTTGCAAACGTTGCTGCGCGGTTTGCGCACCGTTGAACGCTTGAAGCACGTCGGCGCGCAGTGCGTTGCGCTTGCGCTCCAGCTCAATGCCGGCGGCATCCTGCGCACGGCTCGCCACATCAATCCGCGCGCCACGCTTGCCGCCCAGCTCGATCGGCTGGCTGAACATCACCGTGGTGGTGCGCGATTCGCGCCGGGTGTCTTCGGCCTCCCACGACACCTCGGGGTTGGGGATCAGCCCGGCCTGCTTGCGGTCGCCCTCGGCAATGCCGATTTCCCACTGCGCGGCGGCCAGCTCCGGGTTGCCGGCGAACGCGGTTTGCAGCGCCTGATCCAGGGTCAGGGTCGATGCACTGGCAAGGCTGGTACAGGCCAGCAACAAGAGGCCGCTGGCGGTTTTTTTCAGGCGTGATCGCGCCGTCAGTTCAATTAAACCGGGCAATGGAAGGCTTCCTTCAATCAAGAATCGTTGATGGCGCCACGGTAGGGTTTTGAACTTATCGACAAGGTGACGTGAACATTACAAATCCGTTATCCACGGTTTATCGAAGTTGTTTTGCTCTAGGATTCGAAGTTCGAATGAGTTTGTTGCAATAGATAGAAACAAATGCGCGTTAGTTATCCGCCGAACAGCACTTGCCGAAATGGAAGTCATGGAAAACGCGCCATTTCGCTGCGACAGGCTGTCGCGGATGGCCGACTTAAAGGCCCCAGGCATTGACTCTGTAGCCACTACAGCCTTTACCGTGCACGCCACTCAGTTCCAAAATCCGTCAGGAAGTCCCTGTAAAAACTGCAACTTCCAGACTCACTTGTTTAAATACCCATTCATTAAAAGTGGTGAAACATCATGCGAATCCTTGTCGTCGAGGACGAGCTTAAAGCTGCCGAATACTTGCATCAGGGCCTGACCGAAAGTGGTTATATCGTTGATCACGCGGTCAATGGCGCAGATGGTTTGCACCTGGCGCAACAACAGGTTTATGACCTGATCATTCTCGATGTGAACCTGCCGGAATTGGACGGCTGGAGCGTGCTGGAACAACTGCGTCGCACCCACTCCACCCGGGTGATGATGCTCACCGCACGCGGGCGGCTGGCGGACAAGATCCGTGGCCTGGACCTGGGCGCCGATGATTATCTGGTCAAGCCGTTCGAGTTTCCGGAACTGCTGGCGCGGGTACGCACGTTGATGCGTCGCAGCGAGAACATTCCGGTGCCGCAGGTGCTCAAGGTCGCCGATCTGGAACTCGATCCGGGCCGTCACCGGGCCTTTCGTGGCACCCAGCGCATCGACCTGACCACCAAGGAATTCGCCCTGCTGCACCTGCTGATGCGCCAGTCCGGCGAAGTGCTGACCCGCACCCAGATCATCTCGCTGGTGTGGGACATGAATTTCGACTGCGACACCAACGTGGTCGAAGTCTCGATCCGCCGCTTGCGGGCGAAGATCGACGACCCGTTCGACAGCAAACTGATCCACACCCTGCGCGGTGTCGGCTATGTGCTGGAGGCGCGGGAGTGAAGCCGGCCAGCCTGTCGCTGCGTCTGGGTCTGACGGTCAGTATTCTCGGCGCATTGCTGGTGGTGTTCCTGGCGATCCTCGCGTATTTCGCCCTGACCCATGAGCTGAACGCGTTGTCCCGGGACAGCCTGGAAAAAAAGATGGAACAGGTTGAGCACAGCCTGACGTTGTACGCCGACACCGGTGAGATCAGCGCCAAGCCGCACATTCTGCTCGATCAGGTCATGGGGCATGACAACCTGACGCTGACCATTTATGACCTGAACAACCTGCGCACCCCGTTGCTCAAATCCGGTTCGGGCCTGACCGATCCGCGGGTCGAGTTGAAGGCGGTACGGGCGACCACCGATCAGTTGACCCACACCGACAGCGCCGATGCTGAAGGCGCGAAGTTTCTCACCGTCTCCAAACTGATTCGCCTCAAGGGTGGCAGCAACGTACCGGTGCTGCTGTCGATGGATAACGCCCACGATCAGGCCTTGCTCAGTGCTTATTTGCGCTCGACGCTGATGGCTTTGCCGTTGCTGCTGGTGTTCATCGGCCTGACCGCATGGGGCGCCGTGCAGCGAGGGCTGGCACCGTTGCGCGAATTCCGCAAAGTGGCGGCACGAGTGACGACGCAGGATCTCGACCATCGCCTGTCGGTGCTGAACATGCCCCAGGAACTCAGCGAACTGGCGCAGGGCATCAACGTCATGCTCGATCGCCTGGACAGCGGCGTGCAGCAGTTGTCGCAGTTCTCCGATGACCTGGCCCACGAACTGCGTACGCCGATCAACAACCTGATGGGCAAGGCCCAGGTGACGCTGTCGCGGGAGCGCTCGGTCGAGGAATACACCAACGTTCTGGTGTCCTGCACCGAAGAGCTGGAGCGGGTCGCGCGGATTGTCTCGGACATGCTGTTCCTGGCCCAGGCCAGCCAGCCTGTGGCACACACCTCGTTCGAGCCGATTGCGCTGGAGCAAGAGGCGTTCAGGGTGGCCGAACTGTTTTCCTTGTCGGCGCAGGACAAACAGATCGATCTAAAGGTCATCGGCAGCGCTCAGGTGTCGGGCGACCGGCTGATGATCCAGCGAGCGATTTCCAATCTGCTGTCCAATGCCCTGCGCCACTGCCCGTCCGGCAAGACCGTTTCGCTGTTCATCGAACAGGCGCCGAACGAAGTGTCGCTGCGGGTGAGCAATCCCGGCACAGGCATCGAAGCGCAGCACCTGCCGTATCTGTTCGACCGTTTTTACCGGGTCGACAGCAGTCGCACCCGTTCACAGGGCAGTACCGGTCTGGGACTGGCCATCGTGCATTCGATCATGACCTTGCATCAGGGCTCCGCGCAGGTTCAAAGCCGTCCGGGGGCGATGACGGTGTTCAGTCTGGTGTTTCCCGCGTTGCACCGGGAACGGCACTAAACCTTCAAGCCGATTTGTGCGGTGTTTTCTGAAACCTCATAGGAAAAATCACCGCACAAGTGCTGCATCCATCCCCGTAGATTCTTCAGTACGAATTTGCGTCGTCCCCGCGCTGAAACGTCTGACAACGACAACAGACAGAACGCCTCAGACCGCTGATTCCTTTCGCGTGGTTCGCCCGTTGCCACGCAGTGCTGCCCCCCAGAAACACGTCCGCCCGGCGTCAATTCACGTTTTATCAGTACGTGTTTCGACACCGCTGAAACCCGCGGCTGGAAACGTCTGGACATTTTTGACCCCGCCCTCACCGCCCTTTTAGATTCGGCTCGTGCTTGCAACAGCACTCCCAAACAACAACCAAGGAGCAACATCATGGGCTACATGGGCAGCTTGAACGCAAACCCTATCGATGAACTGGAAGAGCAGGAAGCACCCTCGCCAGAGCAGATCGAAGCGCTGCAACTGACCGAGGAAGAACAGGCGGAACTCAACGCCGAGTGACAGAACCCGCGGGGGCCTTGCGCCCTCGCGGGCTTTCCAGGAAGGGAATCATGGACAAGACAACGTTGGCCGAGCGTGAGCTCACGGCCGATCAGGCAGAACGGCGTATTCATATCGAATTTTCACGCCTGGGCCTCACACCGCACACCCGCACCCTCGGCAGCAAAGTGGTTGCCGTTCAGGCGAGTCTTCATAGCGGCGACAACCGTCATGCCCGTGGCTCCGGCAAGGGCTATGCGGATCAGGCGCACCTGGGCGCGCTTTATGAAGCGCTCGAGCACTACTGGACGGATGAACTCTGTACCTACGATGTTCACCACGAGACGGAACGCTATTTCAAAGACACGCCGGTGTTTGCCGATGACTCGCTCCTGCACAGGCTCACCTGCCAGCAAAACGTGCGCATCACCTGCCGGACCTATGTCTGTCCGCCGTGGCATGACCGGTTTTCCTATCCGTTGGCGCTGACCTCGCCGAACGGCTCACGTTTGCCCTCGTCACCGGGCATGGCGGACTACCGCGCCGTGCAGCGCTACGCCAGCAACAGCGGCACCGCGATTGGCGCCACTTACAACGAAGCGATGCTGCACGCCGCCAACGAATGCATCGAACGCGACGCCGTGTCGTTGTTTTTGCTCAACCATTTTTACTACGAGAATCATCCGCCACTGCGGCGGGTGGCGCGTCTCACTGAACGCGACGAACTCGGTCGTCTATGGGCCGATGCCGAACAGGAAATCGACGGCGAAATCGTGCTGGTGGATATCAGCACCGAGTTCATGACCCGGACTTTTCTGGCGTTCACGACGAAGCCGGGGCCTCATCCACAGATATTCGGCAGTGGCAGCTCCCTCGACCCGCGCCACGCGGCGTGGCGGGCGCTCACTGAACTGGTGCAGTTGCAACTGAGTGCCGCCGAACCCGAATACCGCCAGACACTGGCCAACGCGCTGCGCAACCTGCAGCCCTTCCCGCGCCTGCTGCGCTGTGCGCAGTTCGATCCGCAGACGCTCCTGCATCGCTGCGTTCAACACGGAATCAGACTGCCGGATTCCGCTAAAGACCTGTCGGTGGAAAACCAACTGCACTTGCTGACTCAAGGCCTGCGGATTCATGGCCGCACGCTGGGTGCAGCCGTCCTGCAGCGAACCGAGCTCGGCACCACCCTGCTCAACGTGGTGATCCCCGGACTGGAGCGCTTCTTCGTGGTCTCCAGCGGCAACGTCGTCATCCCGCAAGCGCGGGGCCGTACGCTGGAGAGGCCAGCCCCATGAACCGACTTGATCGCACCCGGGAGCTGACATTGGCCCGATCCATGCGCCTTTACCTCAACGAAAACGGCGCTGTTGGCCACTACCTCGAACCGCGAGGCAGCGGACTGCATCAGGTTTTTTTGCTGCGGGTGAACGATGAGCTTTGGGTCGGCCGCAAGCTCCTGCAACGTGACCGGCATTTTCGGTGGCAGGCCGGCAGCGCGCTCAAACCCGGCATGTTGTTTGGCCCGCATCTCCATTCATTGTGGGGTAATGACGGGTTGTCGATCGGCTATCGGACGATCTCCCCCGCAGACAAAGCGCAGTTCTTCGAGCACGCCTTGCATCAGGCTGACAGCGAGATCCTTTTTCCCTATCCACTGCTGGATGAGACAGGCCGGGAAGCGGTCTGCCCGGCAGACTTCTGGCAATGCAACGAATCACTGGCCGAACAGCTGAACACCGACGAGCACCACTTGCGCGAATACTGCGCCGGGCTGCTCCAGGCCATCACTGAAAAAGGCGCACTGATTTACGACCCGGCCTGTTCGACCGGCGCGTTCATCGCCCACCTCGCCCGCGCCCTGCCCGACTGTCTGTGCCTGGGCAGTGACCGTTCGGCCTCGATGATCGAACACGCCAGGCGATGTCACAGCGGGATCTCCGTCGAATTCGACGTGCTGGAGGCGAGTGAAGCTTTCGATGCCGGGATTCGCTGCGATGTCTTGATCCTGCGGTTCCTCAACGCCGAAGTCTTGACCCGCCGAGAGGCGAAGAACGCCTTCGAGTCGCTGATCCGCTGCGTAAAACCCGGTGGCACGATCCTCGTCTTTGGTCACACGCCGGTGCTGATCCCGGTCACCTGGCTCGCCTCCCTCCACCACCTGAAACTTGAATCCAGCGTCGCGGCACGGCCGGGGCAGGTCGAGCTGTTCCAGTTCTATCGTCTGACGGTTCCGACGCCATGAGCTTTTCCCTGCACAGCCGAGGTTATTACCCGACCGGCGACGGCCATCAACTCTATTGGGAACGCCATGGTGTTCCGGGACACGAACCGGTGTTTTTCCTCCATGGCGGCCCCGGCGGGCGTATCAGCCGCCACCATTTGCAGTTCTTCGACACGGGCCGGTTCGACATCATCCTGTTTGATCAACGGGGTTGCGGACGCTCGACGCCCTACGGCGAACTTCGGGATAACACTACCGGGCTGTGTGTCGAAGACATCGATGCCCTGCGCCAGCATTTCGGCTTCGAAAAAATCAGCGTGCTGGGGGTGTCATGGGGGAGTTGGCTGGCGATCCAGTACCAACAGCGCTATCCGCAGCACCTGCTGAAAACCACACTGGTTTCGGTATTCGTACCGTTTGCCGCCAATGTCCGGGCCTACGATCAGGCGCTCAATGATGGGCTGGCGCAATCGCCTCAAACGCCGACCGGCCACCGTGCCAGGGACATCTACCGGATCCTCGGCGAAGGCTGTCCATTGCAACAACGCCGCGCCGCCATCGAATGGTTGAACGCTGTTCTACGTCGCACAGGGCAGACGATCTGCCCCGACACACTGGAGCGTTTCGTCGATCAGGAAGCCGTGCTCGCGATCCGTCTGGAACTGCATTACCACCTGCGGAACTACTGCTTCTCGCCAAAGGATGAAGACCTGACCCTCGACGACAACACCCTGCTGATCCAGGGCATCCGCGACACCCATGGCATGGCCAGCGTGCGCTGGCTCAGGCAACGCATGAACATCCACTGCCGGCTGCTGCACGCCGGGCACAACGCCTTTGAAAACGCCCTCCTAAAAGCAGTGCGCCGGGCGGTGAAACGTGAAATCGAAAGGTGAGCGTTATATGGCCGTAGGATCTTTTTCCGTTACTGGCCCGTCCCGCCGGGAACACAGAAAGCTCTCTCCAGAATGCCCGTCTCGTCCTACAGCCACGCCAGGGAACAAGACGTTATCTTGGTTCACGGTTTACTAAGCGGCTGAGGCCAGAACGGACAATGAAACGTGAAATCTTTTTTGAGCTGGTGAGCAGCTTCGATTCATCGGTGGTCGAGCGACGGAGCAAAGTCATGCAATTTCCCTATATAGCGCGACGTGCAGGTTTGCCCCTCACCTGCACAGAACAAATCCGCGACTTTGCCGGCTCCCTTGATTCTGGCTATATTTGTCCAGAATATGAGGAAGACATGATGATCATCGTTCCGTTGGCCGAAGCCAAAAACAATCTATCCAGACTCGTCGATGAGGCCGCCTCGGGGCAGATCATTACAATTGCCAAACATGGGCGTGCACTCGCTCGTCTGGTTCCTGTCACCAAAGCTCACGGTCCGCGCATAGGTGCGATGAAAGGCAAACTCGTGCTTCCCGAAAACTTCGACGCGCCACTACCGGATGACATGCTCGACGCGTTTGAGGGTGGCCAGTCATGAGGGTATTGCTCGACACCCACATTCTGCTCTGGACGCTTTCAGACGATTCCAGACTCTCCGCAAAAGCCAGAAAACTGATTGAGAACGCCACCGAAATCTATATCAGCGCTGCGACCTACTGGGAGATGGCGATCAAGGTCGGCCTCGGTAAGTTGAATGTTGATCTTGAAGAGATAAGGCAATACAGCCTCGACAGCGGCTTTATAGAACTCCCGGTGACTTCAGAACACGCCATTGCTGTAAAGGAGCTTGAACACCACCATCGCGATCCATTCGATCGGCTTATTGTTGCAACAGCCATGGTAGAGCCGATGAAGCTGCTAACCGCCGATCCCTTGGTGGCTCAGTACACAGATCTGGCTGTTCTGGTCTGAATCCCGCACAAAGAAAAACGGCACCCGAAGGTGCCGTTCCGCCCCGCAAAAAAACCTTACTTGCGTGCCGCCTCCCACGACTTGAGCAGTTCGTTGTAGCTCACGGTTTCGCCTTTCGGCTTCTCGTTGGCCAGCTTCGGTTTTGGTGCGCCCGGCTGGTCGAACCAGTATTGCGCGTCGCGCTCGGGGTTCATTTTCGGTGCGCACACCGCTTGGGCCTTGGAGCGTTCCAGACGGGTCATGATCGCGTCCTGATCCTTGG
This sequence comes from Pseudomonas sp. GM25, assembly GCF_000282255.1. Taxonomy (NCBI): domain Bacteria; kingdom Pseudomonadati; phylum Pseudomonadota; class Gammaproteobacteria; order Pseudomonadales; family Pseudomonadaceae; genus Pseudomonas; species Pseudomonas sp. GM25. The sequence continues at coordinate 47,913 of NZ_AKJQ01000011.1, forward strand.
CCAGACCGTCGAGGGCCTGTTGCGGGGTCTTCTCGCCGCTGGCGGCTTCGGCGATGTGGCTCCACCACAGTTGTGCCAGACGTGGATAGTCCGGCACGTTGGTGCCGGTCGGGGTCCATTGCACGCGGGCCGGGCTGCGGTAGAACTCGACCAGACCACCGAGTTTCGGCGCCAGATCGGTCATCGCTTGCGAGTTGATGTCCGACTCGCGAATCGGCGTCAGACCGACGATGGTTTTCTTCAGCGACACGGTTTTCGAAGTCACGAACTGCGCGTACAGCCAGGCCGCGAGTTTCTGTTTCTCAGGCGTGGATTTCATGAAGGTCCACGAGCCCACGTCCTGATAACCGAGTTTCATCCCCTCTTCCCAGTACGGCCCGCGCGGCGATGGCGCCATGCGCCATTTCGGCGTGCCGTCGGCGTTGACTACCGGCAGGCCCGGTTTGGTCATGTCGGCGGTGAAGGCGGTGTACCAGAAGATCTGCTGGGCGATGTTGCCCTGGGACGGCACCGGGCCCGATTCGGAGAAGGTCATGCCCGCCGCTTCCGGTGGCGCGTACTTCTTCAGCCAGTCGACGTATTTGGTGGTGGCGAACACCGCCGCCGGGCCGTTGGTGTCGCCGCCGCGGGTCACGCTGGAACCGACCGGGTGGCAATCCTCGACGCGAATCCCCCACTCGTCCACCGGCAAGCCGTTGGGAATGCCCTTGTCGCCGCCACCGGCCATGGAGAACCAGGCATCGGTGAAGCGCCAGCCCAGCGACGGGTCTTTCTTGCCGTAGTCCATGTGCCCGTAAATGCGCTTGCCGTCGATTTCCTTGACGTCTTCGCTGAAGAATTTGGCGATGTCTTCATAGGCCGACCAGTTCACCGGCACACCCAGTTCATAGCCGTACTTTTCCTTGAACTTGGCTTTCAGGTCGGCACGTTCGAACCAGTCGGCGCGGAACCAGTACAGGTTGGCGAACTGCTGGTCGGGCAATTGATAGATCTTGCCGTCCGGCGCGGTGGTGAAGGAGATGCCGATGAAGTCCTTGATGTCGAGGGTCGGCGAGGTGAAGTTCTTGCCTTCGTTGGCCATCAGGTCGGTGATCGATTCCGTCTTGCCGTAGCGAAAGTGCGTACCGATCAGGTCCGAGTCGTTGACCCAGCCATCGTAGATGTTCTTGTCCGACTGCATCACCGTCTGCATTTTTTCCACGACGTCGCCTTCCTGCAGCAGGTCGTGGGTCAGCTTGATGCCGGTGATTTCGCTGAAGGCCTTGGCCAGCACCTTGGATTCATATTCGTGGGTGGTCAGGGTTTCCGAGACGACCTTGATGTCCATCCCGCGAAACGGCTCGGCCGCCTTGATGAACCACTTCAGTTCTTCGAGTTGCTGCTCGGCCGTCAGGGTCGACGGCTTGAACTCGCTGCCGATCCATTTTTTTGCGGCATCTTCGTAGGCGTCGGCCCAGGCGGACGCGCTCAAACCGCTGAGTGCCAGCATGGCTGCCAATGAAATGCTATGTCGCAGCTTATTTTTCTTATCGAACATAGAGACCTCCTGTTAGGTTTTCGGAGCAAGATTGCCGAGCGATTCGACTAGCCCCAACGCATCACAGCCAACAGCCACACCAGGGACAACGCGGACGCTACCCAGATGCTCCAGTCGGTCACGCCGATTACCAGCAGATGCAGGTAGGCGCTGCCGAGAAGACCGATGAACAAGCGATCGCCACGGGTGGTGGCAATCGGCAGAAACCCACGCCGCAAGATACTCGGCGAGCGCAGTTCCCAGGTGGTCATGCCCACCAGGATCAAACCAATCACGATGAAAAACGCCGCCGTCGGGACGGTCCAGCTCATCCATTCCATCATCAGTTCCTCAGACCCGGCCCAGGGCAAAGCCCTTGGCCACGTGGTTGCGAACGAACCAGATCACCAGCATGCCGGGGAGAATAGTCAACACCCCCGCCGCCGCCAGTACACCCCAGTCAATGCCGGACGCCGACACCGTGCGCGTCATCACCGCCGCGATCGGTTTGGCGTTCACCGAGGTCAGCGTGCGCGCCAGCAGCAGTTCGACCCAGGAAAACATGAAGCAGAAAAACGCCGTCACACCGATGCCGGAGCCGATCAGCGGAATGAAGATCTTCACGAAGAACTTGGGAAAGCTGTAGCCGTCGATGTAGGCGGTTTCGTCGATCTCCTTCGGCACCCCGGACATGAAACCTTCGAGGATCCACACCGCCAGCGGCACGTTGAACAGGCAGTGCGCCAGCGCCACGGCGATGTGGGTGTCGAACAGGCCGATCGACGAATACAGCTGGAAGAACGGCAGCAGGAACACCGCCGGTGGCGCCATGCGGTTGGTCAGCAGCCAGAAGAACAGGTGCTTGTCGCCGAGAAAGCGGTAGCGGGAAAACGCGTAGGCCGCCGGCAGTGCCACGGTCAGAGAAATGATCGTGTTCAGACTGACGTAGTACAGCGAGTTGATATAGCCGGTGTACCAGCTCGGATCGGTGAAGATCACCTTGTAGTTCGCCAGCGTGAAATCCTGTGGAAAAAGGGTCAGTCCGCCGAGGATTTCGGTGTTGCTCTTGAACGACATGTTCAGCAGCCAATAGATCGGCACCAGCAGGAACAGAATGTAGAGCAGCAGGGGAATCAGCTTTCTTTTGCTCATGGCCGGGCCTCAGCGGTTGGCATCGTTGTGGGTCATGGCGGTGTAGAACAGCCAGGACACCAGCAGGATGATCAGGAAGTACACCAGCGAGAATGCCGCCGCCGGCCCCAGGTCGAATTGGCCTACGGCCATCTGGGTCAGGGTCTGACTCAGGAAGGTCGTCGAGTTACCCGGTCCGCCACCGGTGAGTACGAACGGCTCGGTATAGATCATGAAGCTGTCCATGAAGCGCAGCATCACCGCGATCAGCAGCACGCTCTTCAACTTGGGCAACTGAATGTGGCGGAACACGGCCCAGGCCGAGGCCCGGTCAATGCGCGCGGCCTGGTAATACACATCGGGAATCGCCCGCAGCCCGGAGAAACACAACAGTGCCACCAGTGAAGTCCAGTGCCAGACATCCATCACCAGCACGGTGACCCAGGCGTCCATGGTGTTGGCCGCGTAGTTGTAGCTGATGCCCATGGCGTTGAGGCTCGAACCCAACAGGCCGATGTCGGCGCGGCCGAAAATCTGCCAGATGGTGCCGACCACGTTCCACGGAATCAGCAGCGGGATCGCCAGAACGATCAGCACCACCGACGACCAGCGACCCTTGGTCGGCATGGTCAACGCGATGGCGATGCCGAGCGGGATTTCGATCAGCAGCACACACGCCGAGTAGATGAACTGGCGCAGCAACGAGTCGTGCAGACGCGGATCGAGCAGCACCTGCTTGTACCAGTCGGCACCGACGAAGTAGCGGCTGGACTGGTCGAAGATGTCCTGCACCGAATAGTTGACCACGGTCATCATCGGGATCACCGCACTGAACGCCACCAGCAGGAACACCGGCAACACCAGCCACCAGGCCTTGTTGTTCTGCACCTTGTTCATGGCTGTACCTCGCTGTCGGTGGCATCCAGCAGAAACTCGTCGGCATACACCATCAGCCACTGCGCCGGAAAACTGATGTACGCCGTGCCTTGCGGCACCGGTTTGTCCTCGGCCAGACGCACTTTCAGCGGCGCGCCGTCCAGATCCAGGGTCATGATCTTGTAGGTGCCGAGGTCTTCGACGTGTACGACCCGCGCCTGCATCGCGTCATCAAACGGCTCGTCCCACACATGAATGAACTCGGGGCGGATGCCGACCTTCAGATTTTTCCACTGACCGTGTTCGATATGGCGCTGCAAGCCGTCGGAGAGCGGCAGGTGGGTCGAGTTGAAACCGACCCCGCCCGGTTGCGGCTGCACTTCGATCAGGTTCATCCCCGGGCTGCCGATGAAATAGCCGACAAAAGTGTGGCTCGGCCGCTCGAACAATTCCCGTGGGGTGCCGAACTGGACGATCTGGCCGCCGTACATCACCGCGATTTTGTCGGCGAAGGTCGAAGCCTCCAGCTGATCGTGGGTGACGTAGACCATGGTGATGTTGAACTGCTCGTGGATCTGCTTGAGCTTGCGCCGCAGTTTCCATTTCAGGTGCGGGTCGATCACCGTCAGCGGCTCGTCAAACAGGATCGCCGAAACGTCATCGCGCACCAGTCCACGGCCCATGGAAACTTTCTGTTTTTCATCGGCGGTGAGGTTGCGCGCCTTTTTGCTCAGCAGGTTCTGCAGGTCGAGGACTTCGGCGATTTCCTGCACCTTGCTGTGCACTTTCGCCTCGGCCAGGCCCTGATTGCGCAGGGGAAAGGCCAGGTTGTCGAACACGGTCATGGTGTCGTAGACCACCGGGAACTGGAACACCTGCGCGATGTTGCGCTTCTCCGGGGTCAGGTCGTTGACCGCTTTGCCGTCGAACAACACATGCCCCTGAGACGGGCTGAGCAAGCCGGAAATGATGTTGAGCAACGTCGATTTTCCGCAACCCGAAGGGCCGAGCAAGGCATAGGCGCCGCCTTGCTCCCAGATGTGGTCCATCTCGCGGATCGCGTAATCCTCGGGCCCGCTCGGGGTTTTGCTGTAGCTGTGGGCGAGGTGTTGCAAACGGATTTCGGCCATCAGGCAACCCTCGCGACGCGCCGGCCCGGTGCCTGCACCAGACGGCCCTGCGCATCGAACACAAACAGTTTATGAGTCGGGATATAGATGCGGATCGGCGCATCGACGTCGTATTCGTGAACCCCCGGCAAATGCAGCACCAGCAGGAAATGCTCGTTGCGCACGTGCAGGAAGGTTTCGGAACCGCTGATCTCCGCCACCTCGACGGTCACCGCCAGTTCCAGGTCGTCGTCGTTGCTCGGCACCAGCGAGATGTGGCTCGGGCGCACGCCGAAACGGAACTCGCCCTCGCCCACCGGCCGCAGATCGACGTTCAACGGGAAGTGCACGAAGTTGGCGAAGCTCACTTCGTTACCGGCGATGCGCCCCGGCATCAGGTTGATCGGCGGCTCGGAGAACAATTCGGCGGCCAGCACCGTTTGCGGCTGGTGATAGACCTCGGTCGACGGGCCGCTCTGGATCACCCGGCCCTCGTGCAGAATGGTGGTGGTGCCGCCCAGCGCCAGCGCTTCGTTGGGTTCGGTGGTGGCGTAGATGGCGATGGTGTGGCGCGCCTTGAACAACTCGCGCATTTCCTGGCGCAGCTCTTCGCGCAGCTTGTAGTCGAGGTTGACCAGCGGCTCGTCGAACAGAATCAGTTCAGCATCCTTGACCAGCGCCCGGGCCATGGCCGTGCGCTGCTGCTGGCCGCCGGAGAGTTCCAGCGGATAGCGCTTCAGAAACTTCTCGATGCGCAGCATCTTCGCGGTTTCCTGCACCTTGCTCTGGATCTGCTCATTGGAGATCCCGGCCTGGCGCAGCGGCGAGGCGATGTTCTCGAACACCGTCATGGTCGGGTAATTGATGAACTGCTGATAGACCATTGACACGTTGCGCAAACGCACCGGCCGCTGGGTGACGTCGACGCCGTTCATCAGGATGCGGCCGCTGTCGGGCTTGTCCAGACCGGCCATCAGACGCATCAGACTGGTCTTGCCGGACAGCGTGCGCCCGAGCAAAACGTTGAAGGATCCAGGTTCGAATTTCAGGCTCGCATCGTCGATCCAGGTCTGGCCCTCGACGGTACGGCTGACGTGCTCCAGGGTGAGTGACATGGCTCGGCCTTTTTATTATTGGAGTCAAGCGACCTGTCCTGTAGAGCGACATTCGTGCCAGAAACGGCAAGCTGTTGATTTGCCGTCGAATTCGCTGGAGGCCACGCAAACCGGGGTTCGTAGCTGAACACAAGTGAACAGTCGCGACTGAACAATTGAACAGTCGGGCGATTGACAATGAACAATAGTGAACAACACTCTATGGATGCTTTTTTGGCACGGATCCTGTGAGAGCGAGCTTGCTCGCGATGGCGGTATGTCATTCACCATTGATGTAACTGACACATCGCTATCGCGAGCAAGCTCGCTCCCACAGAGATCTCAATAACAATAATAAAAATGCTGTATTCAGAGGCTGACTGCCATGGCCGCACCTGCCCCGCCGCTTTCCCACGATGCGATCGTCCAGGACTCCTGGTCCCGTTGCCGCGCCTTCGGTCTCAATCACCAAAGCGCCCCGGCCTTCGATCAGTTGCCCGCTGCCGGCATCGCGCAGTTGCTCGACCGCCATCATTCGCTGGTGCAGACCACCCACCAGGAAGTGCTGCCGTATTACGAGAACATCCTGAGCAACTCCAACTGCCTGATCATGCTGGCCGACAACCAGGGCCAGGTGCTGACGTCCTGGGGCACCCAGCGCTTTATCGAGCCGAACCTGGCGCGCGGTTTTCAGGCCGGTGCCAGTTGGGTCGAGCGCGCCAGCGGCACCAATGCCATCGGCACGGCGCTGGCCTGCGAGCAGGCGGTGCACATCGAACACGATGAACACTTTCTCAAGGCCAACCGTTTCATGACCGGTTCCGCCGCGCCAATTTTCGATGCAGAGCGCAAGGTCATCGCCGTGCTCGATGTGTCCAGCGACAGCTATCTGCCACCGTCGCACACCCTCGGCATGGTCAAGATGATGAGCCAGACCGTGGAAAACCGGCTGATCCTCAACCTGTTCCACGGCCAGCACTTTCAACTGACCTTCAACACCGGGTTGAACAACCTCGACAGCCAGTGGGCCGGACTGCTGATCTTTGATGAGAGCGGCCAAGTGCTGTCGGCCAACCGTCGGGCCGACAATCTGTTGGGGGTGCGATTGTCGCGGGTCAGCGTTGAGAGCCTGTTCAAGGTGTCGTTGCTGGAGTTGATCAATCAGCCGGACGGTTTGCCGTTTGCCTTGCAGACCTCGGGGCGCAATCGTTTCCAGTGTTTGTTGAAACGGCCTAAACAGGCGCCGATTCAGGCGCGCGTCTTCACTGAAACAAGAACCGCTGAAACCAGAACCGCTGAACCGAAAGTCGCCGTACCGACGGCCATCAGTCTGAGCACATTGCACTTCGGCGACAGCCGCGTGGAAAAAGCCGTGCGCCAGGCCGAGCGACTGCTGGAAAAGGACATTCCGCTGCTGATTCACGGGGAAACCGGGGTCGGCAAGGAAGTCTTCGTCAAAGCCCTGCACCAGGCCAGCTCCCGCAGCAAACAAGCGTTCATCGCCGTCAACTGCGCGGCGATCCCCGCCGAACTGGTGGAGTCGGAGCTGTTCGGGTACGAGAAAGGCGCGTTCACCGGTGCCAACCAGAAAGGCAGCATCGGCCTGATCCGCAAGGCTGACAAAGGCACGTTGTTTCTCGATGAAATCGGCGACATGCCGCTGCCGACTCAGGCCCGATTGCTGCGGGTATTGCAGGAGCGCTGCGTGCAACCGGTGGGCAGTAGCGAGCTGTTTCCGGTGGATCTGCGGATCATCTCCGCCACCAACCGTTCGCTCAGGGAACAGGTGCAACTGGGGCGTTTTCGCGAGGACTTGTACTACCGCATCGGCGGCTTGACCCTCGAATTGCCACCGCTGCGCGAGCGCAGCGACAAGCAAGCGCTGTTCAAACGGTTGTGGGAACAACATCGCGAGCCATCGCAGTGGGCGGGATTGAGTCGCGAGGTGCTGGAGCTGTTCGAGCGGCATCCGTGGCCGGGCAATCTGCGTCAGGTCAGCAGCGTGATGCAGGTGGCGCTGGCGATGGCCGAGGAACAACCGATTCGGCCTGAGCATTTGCCGGACGATTTTTTTGTCGATCTGGAGATGGAGCCGGTCGAAGTGGCCGAGCCATTGGGCATCGACCTGAACGATGCCGAGGCGTTGAACCGGGAGTTGCAGCTGGCCGGGGGCAATATTTCCCACCTGGCGCGTCGGTTGGGGGTGAGCCGCAATACGCTGTACAAGCGGTTGCGGCAGCTTGAAAACTGAGCGCTCCCATAGCGGGTCAGGCCGAAACGGCGGGCTCAACGGGCGCAGCCGATGCGGCCGCCAACGTCCGCAGGCCCATCAACACCACGACCATCATCATAAGACCTGCGACTATCGCAACGCCGAACCCTGCCCGCGCGCCGTAAGCATCAATCACCAGCCCCGCCAGCATGCCGCCCAGCGCCACGCCGATGCTGATCCCGGTGGTCATCCACGTCAGCCCTTCGGTCATCCTCGCCGCCGGGATGATGATCGTCCCCAGCTTCATGACCACCACCATGGTCGGCGCGAACGAGATACCGGCGATAAACAACATCGCGGACAGGACATAAACGTCCGGTGAGAACACCGGCAATACGCCGGTGACTGCCGTGACCAAGATCCCGATAAAGAACTGTTTTTCAATCGCCAGCGACACCCGCAATGCACCGAAGGTCAGGCCCGCCACCAGCGAGCCGAACGCATAGGCGGCGAGGATAAAAGTGGCAGCCGATGGCCAGCCCTGGGCATTGGCGAAGGCCACAACGGCGACATCGATCGACCCGCCAATGGCCCCCATCGCGAGCAGCGCCAGGACAATGGTGCGAACGCCGGGAATCAGCAGGGTCGAACCGCTGTTTTTCCGGTTGCCTGCCACCACTTTCGGTTCGGTCTGACGTTGCATGAGAAACGCCGTCACGCCGACGGCCAGCAGCCCCACCGCCACCAGCGGCCCGGCCTCCGCAAAGAAACTCACGCTCAAACCGATCGCCAGTGGCGGGCCGATGATGTAAGCCAGTTCGGTGAGAACCGTGTCGAGGGAGAACGCAGTGTGCAACTGCGGTTTGCCACGAAACAGCTGCGTCCAGCGTGCCCGGATCATGGACGGCATGCTCGGCATCGTTCCCGCCAGTGCCGCCAGCACAAAAAACAACGCGGCCGGCGCCTTCAGGTGGACCGCCAAAATCAGCGCTAGCAACATGACGATGCTGAAAACCGTGACGATGGGCAGCACGCGACTCTGGCCATGTCGATCGACCTGTTTCGAGATGCGCGGGCCGAGCAGCGCGTTGGCCAGGGTAAACGTGCCGGCGACTGCGCCGGCCAGCCAGTAAACGCCGGTCTGCTGCACCAGCATGGTGATGATGCCGATGCCGATCATTGCCTGGGGCAGTCGGGCGATAGAGCTCGCGAGGATCAGCCCGGTGGCGCCGGGTGTCGATACCAGCTCGCGATAGTGATTAGCCATGATTCCTCCCTTCCGGATTCGCCGCTGATGAGCATCCTGCCGCGTGCGCTATCAAGACCTATGCGAATACCAAAAGCAATCACACATTGTCTGGATCGTTCCCACATCGAGGCGTCGAACCGTCCGCGTGGGAATGCCTCAATGGACGCTCCGCGTCCGCTTCGGCATGGGACGCGGAGCGTCCCGGGCTGCATTCCCACGCGGAGCGTGGGAACGATCAACTGTCTGCGTGAGAACGATCAATCGGACAGAAAAACAAAAACCCGCACAAGGCGGGTTTTGTTTGTAGCAAGCGCAGCAATCAGTCAGCCAGACGCCAGGTCGTGCCGCCCTTGCCGTCTTCCAGCACCACGCCCATGGCGGTGAGCTGGTCGCGGATGCGGTCGGATTCGGCCCAGTCCTTGCCGGCACGTGCCGCCAGACGCGCAGCGATCAGCGCCTCGACTTCAGCTGCATCGACACGCCCTTCGGCGCCGGCCTGCAGGAAGTCATCGGCTTCGAGCTGCAACACACCGAGCACGCTGGCCAGTTCTTTCAGGCGCGCTGCCAGACCGGCCGCTGCATCGAGATCGCTCTCGCGCAGACGGTTGATCTCGCGCACCATCTCGAACAGCACCGCGCAGGCTTCCGGCGTGCCGAAGTCGTCGTTCATCACCGTGGTGAAACGCTCGACGAACGCTTCGCCGCCAGCCGGCGCGACGCTCGGCAGACCTTTCAGCGCGTGGTAGAAACGCTCCAGTGCGCCCTTGGCGTCCTTGAGGTTGTCTTCCGAGTAGTTGATCGCGCTGCGGTAGTGGCTCGACACCAGCAGGTAACGCACGACTTCCGGGTGGTACTTGTCGAGCACGTCGCGAATGGTGAAGAAGTTGTTCAAGGACTTGGACATCTTCTCGCCATTGATACGGATCATGCCGCAATGCATCCACGCGTTGGCGTAGGTCTTGCCGGTGGCCGCTTCGCTCTGGGCGATTTCGTTTTCGTGGTGCGGGAACTCGAGGTCGCTGCCGCCGCCATGAATGTCGAAAGTCTCACCCAGGCAGCAGGTGGACATCACCGAGCACTCGATGTGCCAGCCCGGACGCCCGGCGCCCCACGGCGATTCCCAGCTTGGCTCGCCCGGCTTGACGCCTTTCCAGAGCACGAAGTCCAGCGGATCTTCCTTGGCTTCGTCGACCTCGATCCGCGCACCGATGCGCAGGTCTTCGATCTTCTTGCGCGAGAGCTTGCCGTAACCCATGAACTTGCCGACGCGGTAGTACACGTCGCCATTGCCCGGGGCGTAGGCGTAACCCTTGTCGATCAGGGTCTGGATCATCGCGTGCATGCCAGGGATGTGATCCGTGGCGCGCGGCTCCATGTCCGGCTTCTTGATGTTCAGGCGCGCTTCGTCTTCGTGCATCGCGGCGATCATGCGCTCGGTCAACGCTTCGAACGACTCGCCGTTCTCGTTGGCCCGGTTGATGATCTTGTCGTCGATGTCGGTGATGTTGCGCACGTAGGTCAGGTCATAACCGCTGAACCGCAACCAGCGGGTCACCAGGTCGAACGCGACCATGCTGCGGCCGTGGCCAAGGTGGCAGTAGTCGTACACGGTCATCCCGCAGACGTACATGCGCACCTTGTTGCCATCCAGCGGCTTGAAGACTTCTTTGCTCTTGGTGAGCGTGTTGTAGATCGTAAGCACGGTGTTTCCTTAAGACTTGATCACTGGCCCCACGAATCGCGCAGGGTCACGGTACGGTTGAATACCGGCTGGCCTGGTTTCGAGTCCTTGATATCCGCGACGAAGTAACCTTCGCGCTCGAACTGGAAACGGTCTTCCGGCTGTGCATTGCCCAGCGAAGGCTCGGCACGACAACCGGTCAGCACTTGCAGTGAGTCAGGGTTGATGTTGTCCAGGAAACTCGCGCTGTCTTCGGCCTTCTCCGGGTTCGGAGAACGGAACAGGCGATCGTACAGACGCACTTCGCACTCGATGCTGGCAGCGGCCGGCACCCAGTGGATCACGCCCTTGACCTTGCGGCCTTCAGGGTTCTTGCCCAGCGTGTCCGGATCGTACGAGCAACGCAGCTCGACGATGTTGCCGTCGGCGTCCTTGATCGCTTCGTCGGCACGGATCACGTAGCTGCCGCGCAGACGCACTTCGCCGTTCGGCTCCAGGCGCTTGTAGCCTTTTGGCGGCTCTTCCATGAAGTCATCGCGGTCGATGTAGATTTCACGGGCGAACGGCAGTTGGCGCACGCCAAGTTCTTCTTTCTGCGGATGACGCGGCAGTTCGAGATTGTCGACCTGATCTTCCGGGTAGTTGGTGATCACGACTTTCAACGGACGCAGCACGCACATGGCGCGCGGTGCGTTCGCGTCCAGATCCTGACGGATGCTGAACTCGAGCATGCCGAAGTCGACCACGCCGTCGGAACGGTTGGTGCCGATCATGTCGCAGAAGTTGCGGATCGACGCCGGGGTGTAGCCACGGCGGCGGAAGCCCGACAGTGTCGACATGCGCGGATCGTCCCAGCCGTTGACGTGTTTCTCGTCAACCAGTTGCTTGAGCTTGCGCTTGCTGGTGATGGTGTAGTTGAGGTTCAGGCGGCTGAACTCGTACTGACGCGGGTGCGCCGGCACTGGCAGTGCGTCGAGGAACCACTCGTACAGCGGACGATGGCTTTCGAACTCCAGGGTGCAGATCGAGTGGGTGATGCCTTCGATGGCGTCCGACTGACCGTGGGTGAAGTCGTAGTTCGGGTAGATGCACCACTTGTCACCGGTCTGATGGTGATGGGCGTGGCGGATGCGGTACATGATCGGGTCGCGCAGGTTCATGTTCGGCGAGGCCATGTCGATCTTGGCGCGCAGCACGCGGGCACCGTCCGGGAACTCACCGGCGCGCATGCGGGCGAACCAGTCCAGGTTCTCTTCAACCGAACGGTCGCGGAACGGGCTGTTCTTGCCAGGCTCGGTCAGGCTGCCGCGGTATTCCTTGGCTTGCTCGGGCGTCAGGTCGTCGACGTAGGCCTTGCCGGCCTTGATCAGCTCAACGGCCCAGTCGTGCAGTTGGTCGAAGTATTGCGAGGCGTAGCGCACTTCGCCGGACCATTCGAAGCCCAGCCATTTGACGTCGCTTTCGATCGCGTCGATGTATTCCTGGTCTTCCTTGGCCGGGTTGGTGTCGTCGAAACGCAGGTGAGTGACGCCGCCGAACTCCTGGGCCAGGCCGAAGTTCACACAGATCGATTTGGCGTGGCCGATGTGCAGGTAGCCGTTGGGCTCAGGCGGGAAACGGGTGACGATCTGCGTGTGCTTACCCGAGTCCAGGTCCGCCTGGATGATCGGGCGCAGGAAATTGACCGGCGTAACGGGGCCGGTCTTGGAATTCGAGGTAGGGTCGACAGTGGGCTTGCTCATAGGATCCTTGAACGTACAGTGCGCGGCCGGGACACGGGCCTGACAAAACAAAGCCGCTATCATAGCCGATGCTGTCAAGCCCCTGACAGAGCAGGGCTTAAAAGGAATGCATTTAATCGCCGGGTTTTGAAAAACAGCCTCGAAATTCGCGCCTGTCACGCTAAACTGCGCACCTTGGCCCTCACGGGCTGAACCGGTAAAGGGCGCAAATGTCCCAATACCCACGAATTCCTTATAAAGAGTAGCGATCATGACTCAAGTAAAACTGACCACCAACTTCGGTGACATCGTCATCGAACTGAACGCTGAAAAAGCCCCGATCACCGTGGCCAACTTCATCGAGTACGTTAAAAAGGGTCACTACGAGAACGTCGTGTTCCACCGCGTCATCAAAGGTTTCATGATCCAGGGCGGCGGTTTCGAGCCAGGCATGAAAGAAAAGAAAGACAAGAGCCCGAGCATCCAGAACGAAGCCGACAACGGCCTGAAGAACGAGAAGTACACCCTGGCCATGGCTCGCACCATGGATCCGCATTCGGCCTCGGCACAGTTCTTCATTAACGCCACCGACAACAGCTTCCTCAACCACACCTCCAAGACCGCTCAGGGCTGGGGTTATGCCGTATTCGGTAAAGTGGTTGCGGGCACCGACGTTGTCGACAAGATCGAAGGCGTTTCCACCACGTCCAAGGCAGGCCACCAGGACGTACCAGCAGACGACGTGATCATCGAGAAAGCCGAGATCATCGAAGCGTGATATTGCTGATTTCAGACTTGCATCTGGAAGAGGAGCGCCCGGACATTACCCGGGCGTTTCTGGATTTGCTCGCCGGACGCGCCCGCTCGGCGAGTGCGTTGTACATTCTGGGCGACTTTTTCGAGGCGTGGATTGGCGACGACGCCATGACCCCCTTCCAGCGTTCCATCTGCCAGGCCCTGCGCGAACTCAGCGACAGCGGCACGGCCATTTTTCTGATGCACGGCAATCGTGACTTCATGCTCGGCAAGGCCTTTTGCAAAGAGGCCGGCTGCACGCTGTTGAAGGACCCGAGTGTCGTGCAGTTTTACGGCGAACCGGTGCTGCTGATGCACGGCGACAGCCTGTGCACCCGCGACGAAGCCTATATGAAGCTGCGTCGTTACCTGCGCAACCCGCTCAGCCTGTTCATCCTGCGTAATCTGCCCTTGCGCACCCGGCACAATCTTGCGCGCAAGTTGCGCAGCGAAAGCCGGGCGCAGACGCGGATGAAGGCCAATGACATCGTCGATGTCACGCCGGAGGAAATTCCGCGGATCATGCAGGAATACGGGGTGAAAACCCTGGTTCACGGGCACACCCATCGCCCGGCGATCCACAAGTTGCAGATCGGCGATCAGGCGGCGAAGCGGATTGTGCTGGGGGATTGGGATCGTCAGGGTTGGGCGTTGCAGGTGGATGAGAATGGGTTTGGGTTGGCGCCGTTTGATTTTGCGCCACCGCCAGCACTACCCGCCCCCACCACCGTCTGATCGTTCCCGGACTTAGTTGATCGTTCCCACGCTCTGCGTGGGAATGCCTCAATGGACGCTCCGCGTCCGCTTCGAGCGTCCCGGTCTGCATTCCCACGCGGAGCGTGGGAACGATCTTGCGCGATCCCGGACTTAGTGACCGCTGGCCGCAGGGCCTGCTTTTGCGGCAAACGGCGGCTTGGCCAGCCACACAATCAGAATCAACCCCATAAACCCCCACCCCAACAACGTGAAGTAATCCACGGTCGAAAGCATGTACGCCTGACTGGTCAGCACATGATCCAGCTGCGCATACGCCGGATTACTCGCCCCGCCCAACTGATTCAACGCCTCACGGGTCGCCGGCTCATAGGTGCTGATGCTCTCGCTCATATAGGCATGATGCTGATCCGCCCGGCGAATCCAGATCCACGTAGTCAACGACGCCGCAAAGCTGCCGCCCAATGTCCGCAGGAATGTCGCCAGACCCGCGCCATCGGCAATCTGACTCGGCGGCAAGTCCGACATCAGAATGCTCAGCGTCGGCATGAAGAACAGCGCCACACCAATCCCCATGAACAATTGCACCAGCGCGATATGCTGGAAGTCCACCTCGTTGGTGAATTCAGCGCGCATGAAGCAGCTCAGGCCGATCGCCAGGAACGCGAGACCGGCCAGCAGACGCAGGTCGAACTTGTGCGCGTACTTGCCGACAAACGGTGACAGCAGCACCGGCAGAATGCCGATCGGTGCCACCGCCAGCCCGGCCCAGGTCGCGGTGTAGCCCATCTGGGTCTGCAACCACTGCGGCAGGATCAGGTTGATGCCGAAGAACCCGGCGTAACCCAACACCAGCACCAGCGTGCCGATGCGGAAGTTGCGGTGGGCGAACAGCCGCAGGTTGACCACTGGATGCTGGTCGGTCATTTCCCATATCACGAACACCGCCAGCGCGATCACCGAAATCGCCGCGCCGATGATGATGAAGTTCGACTCGAACCAGTCCAGGTCATTGCCCTTGTCGAGGATCACCTGCAACGCGCCCACGCCGATGATCAGCGTGATCAGCCCGACGTAATCCATCGGCTGATGGCTGGTGACCACCGGGCGCTTGGCCAGTTGCTGGCGCACCACCATCACCGCGAAAATCCCGATCGGCACGTTGATGAAGAAAATCCACGGCCAGCTGTAACTGTCGGTGATCCAGCCGCCGAGGATCGGCCCGGCAATCGGCGCCACCACCGTGACCATCGCCAGCAACGCCAGGGCCATGCCTCGCCTCGCCGGCGGATACACCGCAATCAGCAGCGTCTGGGTCATCGGGTACAACGGCCCGGCCACCAGACCCTGCAGCACGCGGAAGCCGATCAGTTCCGGCATCGACGTGGAAATACCGCAGAGAAACGAAGCCAGCACAAACAGGATGGTCGCCCACAGAAACAGCTTCACCTCGCCGAAGCGACGGCTCAGCCAGCCGGTGAGCGGCAGCGCAATGGCGTTGCTCACGGCAAACGAGGTGATGACCCAGGTGCCCTGCTCCGAACTTACGCCGAGGTTGCCGGAAATGGTCGGCAACGCCACGTTGGCGATCGTGGTGTCGAGCACCTGCATGAAGGTCGCCAGCGACAGGCCGATGGTGCTGAGCAACAGGCTGGGCGGCGAAAAAGAGGCGTTATTGCTCATCGCGAATCCTTTGGAGCTGAATTTTTTGGAGCGGGGCAGGCGCCGCGTTTGTTACAGACGCAGTCACCTTTGTGGGAGCGAGCTTGCTCGCGAAGGCGGTCTATCAGCCAAACTCATGATGAATGACACACCGCTTTCGCGAGCAAGCTCGCTCCCACAGGGGGAAAGAGGTCAGCGTTGCGCGGTCTTGCTGACCGCCGCGCTGTTGTCGTGGATCAACTGGGTGATCATCGCGTCGGCTTCGGCCAGTTGGCGGTCGTAGACGTTGGTGCTGAACGAGGCCTTTTGCGGCGGCTGCTGGGCCAGAACCGGGCCGCTCTGGTCGTGCAGGTTGACCTCGACATTGGTCGACAGACCGACGCGCAACGGGTGTTTGGCCAGCTCTTCGGCGTTGACGTGAATCCGTACCGGCACACGCTGCACGATCTTGATCCAGTTACCGGTAGCGTTCTGCGCCGGCAACAGGGCGAACGCGCTGCCGGTACCTGCGCCGAGGCTGTCGATGGTGCCGCTGAACTTCACGTCGCTGCCGTAGATGTCCGACTCGATCTCCACCGGTTGGCCGATGCGCATGTCACGCAGCTGGGTTTCCTTGAAGTTGGCGTCGATCCACAGCTGATCCAGCGGAATCACCGCCATCAGTGCGGTGCCCGGCTGCACACGCTGGCCGAGTTGCACGGTGCGTTTGGCGACATAACCGGTGACCGGTGCGATCAAAGTGCTCCGAGCGTTGGTCAGGTAGGCCTGACGCAGTTGCGCAGCGGCGGCCATCACGTCGGGATGCGACGAAACCACGGTGTCATCGACCAGCGCGCTGGTGGTTTTCAGTTGCTGTTTGGCGTTGGCCAAGGCGTTTTGCGCCGAGGTCAGGTCATCGCGGGCGTGGGACAGTTCTTCCTGGGAAATCGCCCCGCCGGCCGCGAGATTTTTCCGGCGGTTGAAGTTGTCCTGGGCTTTCTGCACTTCGGCCTGTTGCGCATTGACCTGGGCCTTCATGCCGTCGACGTTGCTGTACAGACCGCGCACCTGACGCACGGTGCGGGCCAGATTGGCCTTGGCACTTTGCAGGCCGACTTCGGCGTCGTTCGGGTCGAAGTTGATCAGCACCTGACCTTCATGAACCAAGTCACCATCGTCAGCACCGATGCTGACCACGGTGCCGGTCACCAGCGGGGTGATTTCCACCACGTTGCCGTTGACGTAGGCGTCGTCGGTGCTTTCGCTCCAGCGCCCGATGAATTCGTGATACGCCCAGACACCGGCACCGGCGAGGGCAACCACAACGGCCAGCACCAGCAGCATCACTTTGCGTTTGCGCGGATTGCCAGTGTCCTGGGCGTTGTCTTGAGCTTGTGTGTTTTCGGCAGTGGCCATGACAAATACCTTGAATTAGTTGTGCGGCGTGGCTGGGGTGGCGTTGGCTGCGGTCAGGGTTTGCCCCTGGAAGCCGCCGCCCAGCGCTTGCATCAGTTGAATCGACAGGTCGATCTGCTCGGCATTCAGGTTCGCCAGCTGACGCTGGGCCTGTAGCAATTGCTGCTCGATGCTGAGCACGTCCAGGTAGTTGCCGATGCCGGAACCGTAACGCTGGACGACGGTGTTGTAAGAGTCCTGGGCAATCTCGGTCGCGTGCTGCTGGGCGCCGATCTGCCGCCCGATGTCACGCAACTGGTTGATCGTGTCGCTGACATCGCCCAGGGCTTTCACCAGGCTTTTGTTGTACTGCGCCACGGCGAGGTCGTAATCGGCGTCGCGGGCATCGAGGTTGGCGCGCAGGCGTCCGCCATCGAAGATCGGCACCGAAATCGTCGGGGCAATGTTGAAGAAGCGACTGGCGGAACCGAACATCGCGTCCCCCAACAAGGATTCGGCACCGGCCGAAGCCGACAGGTTCAAGTTGGGATAGAAGCGGGTCTTGGCCGAGTCGATGTCCTTGCTCGCCGCCTCGACACGCCAGCGCGCGGCGACCAGATCCGGGCGACGGCCCAGCAGTTCGGCCGGCAGCACCGATGGCAGTGCCACGGCGCTGGCTTGCAGGACTTTCGGCCGGGCAATTTCGTTACCGCGATCCGGGCCTTTGCCGAGCAGTACGGCCAGGGCGATTTTTGCGCTGTTCAGGCGTTTTTCGGCGTCGATCAGGCTGGCTTCGGAGCTGGCTTCCAGACTTTGGGTCTGCTGGAACTGGTACTGACTGTCGATCCCGGAACTGAGGCGACGCTGGCTCAGGTCGAGCATCTGTTTGGTGCGCTTGAGGTCTTCGTTGGCCAGGTCATAGACGATGTGCGCCTGACCCAGATCGCTGTAAGCCCGGGCCACGTCGGCGGCGAGGGTCAGTTGCGCGGCCTGACGGTCGACTTCGGCGGCGCGGGCCTGACCGAGTGCGGCTTCCCAGGCGTCACGCTGGCCGCCCCACAGGTCGAAGTTGTAATTGAAGCCGGCGCTGATGTTGCGCACGGTGGCGTAAGCATCGCCCTGCCCTCGCGGATCCTGATCCTTGGCCAGACGCGAACGACTGATGCCGGCGCTGGCGTCGAGGGTCGGATAACGCTCGGCATCGGCGGCGTACGCGGCGGCGCTGGCCTGATGGGCGCGGGCGTCGGCGATCTGCATGTCCGGGCTGTCTTTCAGGGCTTCGCGAATCAGACCGTCGAGCTGGGGATCGCCGAGGCTGGTCCACCAGTCGCTCTTCGGCCAGGCGGCCTGGGACAGGGTGACGCCGTTGAGCGATTGCCCGGTCTGCAGGGTTTTCGCATCGAGGCTGGCGCCCTGGGTATCGAGGCCACTGTAGTTGGCGCAACCGGCGAGGATCATCGCCGACAGCACCAGTGTCAGGCTGCTGCGCAAGGTTTTACCGCTCATTGTGTTCACCTAACCGCTGGATGGTGATCGGGTCACCGGCTGCCAGCAAAATTTTCTTGAGGATGTATTCCAGGGTTTTCAACTCGTCCGGGGTCACGGCGCCGGCCAGTTCATTCATGGCGTCGGCGCCGATGTGCGGCAGGCGATCGGCCAGTTGCTGGCCCTGCTCGGTGAGTTTGAGTTGCACCTGACGGCGATCGCCTTCGCTGCGTTGGCGAACCAGAAAGCCTTTCTGCTCCAGACGGTCGAGCATGCGGGTCATCGAACCGCTGTCCAGCGACAGGTGCCGGCACAGCTCGGCCGGGGTGTCGACGCCGTACTGGGCCATGATGATCAACACCTTGAACTGCGCGGCGGTGATGCCGTGGGGTTCCATGTGGGTGTCGATGATCTTGTCCTTGAGCAAGGCGGCACGGCCGAGCAACAGGCCGAGATGGCAATGCTTGAATTCGTCGGGGGTGAAATGCTTCATGTGCTCACCTAATAACTGCCTAGGCAGTGAATGTATGTCGAGATGTTACTGCCTAGGCAGCGAATGTCAACGTAATAGTTAGGTTGCTTTGTAATTAGTTGACCAGTGGGCTGGGTTTTTCTGTCGTCCGTGCAGACGCCATCGCGAGCGGGCTCGCTCCCACAGGGGATCTCACGCATACAGGGATCAATGTGGGAGCGAGCCTGCTCGCGATGGCAGCGACTCGGTACAGAGCCCGTCAGGATTTGTCGGAAGGGTGATTCATCGGTGGCGGTTGCAGGGGATGGACTTCACGCCCGCGCAACGCAGTTGCCACATAACCGCAGGCGCGCCTGGCTCCCGCGTAAATGCCGTGCCAGCCCGGCGGTGCCGGCTCGATGGCGGCATGCAACGCCCGCGCATAATCGAGCACCAGGCCAGGCGTCCAGGCCATGGCCTCGGCGCGCTTGCGCACCTGGGCTGCGACCCAGAATTCGGGGCTGATGATGACCCGGGCAAAATCCAGCATGCTCGAATGCCCCCGGTTCATCGCACCTTCAAGGGCAGCTTCCAGGCTATACGCAACGGCACTCGAACAATTGCGGCTGGTGAGGTTGTAGGTGGTGGTCTGCCGATAATCCGCCCAGAACGCCTGAAGCCGCGCAGCATCGTAATGCACGAAACTGACCTGAACCGACGACGGGCACCAGTCGGCCACTTCGCTCGCATAGTCCGGCAGAAACCGCCCCGCCACATCGTTGTTCGGCGTGGCCCGCAGCAAGCGCACGAAATCCCCCGCCGAGCGATCGATATCGTTCAGCGGGTAATGGCTGATGTAGATGTCAGGCCCACATTCCAGTGCCGCGTGGCCGGCAGAGATGACGCCGTTGATATCGACCGCCGCGATGTAACGATTGAGCAACCGATTGCGCACCAGGGTGTCTTCAACCGTACCGCTGGGGGTCCAGACATGGATCACCATTGCGCCATTATCTGCAGGGGCATGAACCGGAGGAGGCGTCACCGGCGACGGTCTGTTCTTGAACCGCAATGCCTGCTGCAACAAGGCACAGCCCGAAAGAAAGATGCTCATGCCAATGCAGAACGGCACCGTTCCCTTGTAAAGGCTCGGATACGGTTCGAAGATGAACACGCCAAAGCCGATCTCGAACAGCGCCACCAGCAGTGACATTCGCCAACCGACAAAGCGCACCACCACCGCAGCCGCCAGCCGAAAACCGCCATCGAGCAAAAAAGCCGCACCGAACAGCACCGCGAGAATCACACCGGCAGCATGCTGTCGGTCGACGATCAGCAGCCCCAGCAGCAGAAACGCCAGACCGCGCGCCTTGCGCAACGCCGCCGCCGTGCCGGTTTTCGGGGCCGGCACCAGCAGAATGATCAGGGCTTCGAGCAACAGCAGATAGCCGAACACATGCAGCGGAAAATACAGAACGCCGTCCAGCGCATCGATGAAAATGGCCACGCCGGCCGCGCCCCAGACAACGCCGGTCAATGCCAGAGCGGACCAGCGCCGACGGACAAAATCGTGACCGAGCAAGACCATACTCAAACGAACCATTGGCGCCCCCGGGGCGTTTCGGGCAGCCGCAAACGGCGCCCTTCAAGCTGCGATCAGTCTAATACATCCAGAAAAAGCCGGATCGTGGTGACACGATCCGGCCAGGGGGAACGCGGGCTAGAAATCCCGCTTGTAGAAGATGTCCAGCGAACTGGCCACGCCGCTGGCGGCTTCGAGGTAGACCTTTTTGCTCAGCTTGTAGCGCAAGGCGATGGTGTTGGCCGGTTCGAACACGCCGACGCCGTAACGCAGACTGAGTTTCTCGGAAATGTTGCCGCTGGCCACCACGCTGGTGGTGTTGCCGCTGCCCTGGGTGTCGAGCTGGAAGTCCTGAATGCCCAAATCACTGGCCAGACTGCTGGTGACCCCGGAACTGCCCATCAGGCCCAGACCGAGCGCCGCTTGCGCGAGCATGTTGTTGTCCTCGCCGGTGGTGCTCAACGGACGCCCCAGCACCAGATAGGACAGCGCCTGTTCCTGGCTCATCGCCGGTTCCGAGAAGATCTGCGTAGTCGGCTGCTCGGCGCTGCCGCTCAGGCGAATACCGGCGATCACATCATCGGTCTGGCGAATCGCTTCGATGTCCAGATACGGCTGATCGATCGGCCCGGCGAACAGCAGACGCGCGCGACGTACCGTCAGGCGCTGGCCGTAGGCGCGGTATTTGCCGTCGTTGAGCCACAGCTCGCCACGGGTGTCCATGTTGTCACCGATGTGCACGTGGCCTTGCAGGTTGGCGGTCAGGCCGAATCCGGCGAAGCTCAGCTTGTCCTGGCCGACCACCACATCGATGTCCATTTTCATCGCCAGCGGCGGTTTGCCCTCTTCGGTCTGCGCGCCGACGATGATCGTGTCATCGGAGACTTTCACCGTCGATGGCGGCAGTTCGCGCACGGTGATTTCGCCTTTCGGTACCAGCACCTTGCCGGCAATCGCCAGCTCGTCGCCGGCCATGGAAATCTTCAGGTCCGGCGCCACTTCAAGCTTGGCGTAGGGCTCGACCGTCACCGGCAATTGCGTGCCCTTGAGCGCCAGATCCACCACCAACGCCTGACCCCAGGCGATGTTACCGCTCAGGCTGCCCTGCCCGCTCTTGCCGCTTTTCCAGCCGCCGTTCAATTGCACGGCTTCACCGGCGATCACCGCTTGCAGTTGCAGCGCCTGCAACTCCAGCGGCAATTCCGGGCCGGACACTTCGCCGTCGCTGAGCTGCACGGTGCCGTTGACCAGCGGCGCGAGCAGCCCGCCGGAAATCGTGCCGCTGCCGTTCAGGCGCCCGGTGAGTTTCTCGACCATCGGCACAAACGGCCGCGCCACCGACAAGTCCAGTCCGCTGAGGCGGAATGAACCGCTGAGCGGCTTGTTCTTCGGCAGCGGATTGATCTGCGCCTGCACCATCAGCTCACCGAGCTTGCCGCCGACGAAATTCAGATCAGTGTCGATTCGCTTGGGCGTGAGTTTGCTGGTGAGCTTGAGGGTCTGGTACGGGAAGTCGACCCACTGATCCTTTTCCTTCATGCGCAAGGTGCCGCCGCTCGCATCGACGCTGATCTGGCCGTTCGGGCCGCTGGCCGGCAGGTCCAGTTGCAGGTCGGCATTGAGCTTGCCCTGCCAGGCGAAATCCTTGGGCAGCCACTGCGCCAGGCTTTCGATCGGGAATTGCTTGAGGTGGTAACGCAGCTTCGGCTCCGGCATCAGGCGCTGATCTTCACCGCACAGGCTGGCATTGCCGGACATCCAGCAATGGGCGCCGAAGTTGATCTTGCCGTCGGCCAGACGCTCGAGTTTCGCCGGGTTTTGCAGCTTCCAGTCCTGACCGCCGGCCTGAATGTCACCGCTGGCCAGACGCCCGCGCCAGTTGCCTTTGTCCAGATTGCCGTCCAGACCCAACGCCAGTTTCAGCTTCGGCCCGAGCAGATCGAGATTGAGTTTCTGGCTTTTGATATCGCCTTGGGCGCTGGCGGTCAGCGTACCCAACGACGTATCGCCAGCCTGAATGCCGCTGCCCTTGAGGTCGATTTTCGCCCGTTGCGCACTGTCGAGCGTGGCGTCGAGGTTGAGGCTTTGCAGGCGATTGTCCTGGAACGCCAGTTGCGAACCTTGCAGGCCGAGCTTGCCCTGCGGCGCCTTGAGCGTACCGGCGACATCGACCCGACCGTTGATCTGCCCGCGCAGTTGCGGCCAGAGCTGGGCGAGACGCGCCAGTTTGATGTCGATCTGCCCGGTGAGTTTCTGTTGCAGGCTGCCCTTGCCGTTGATGCTGTTGTCGCCGAGACGGATTTGCAGGGCATTCAGATTCCACTGCTCGCCGGCGCCGTCAGCCTTGGCTTGCAGGATCGCCGGTTGGCCGCGCAGTTTGCCTTTCAGATCGAGATCGGCATTCAGGCTCAGGCGCTCGTTTTTCATTTCGCCTTTGCTTTTCAACGGACCGGCCAGGGTGCCCGGCAACTCCGCAACCCAGTACGCCGGGTTGAGCGCCGACAGTTCCAGCGCGGTGTCCCAGGCAATGCCATCGGCGAACTGCACGTTCACATGGCCTTCGGCCTTGCCCTGCCCGGCTTCGAGTTTCAGTTGTGGCAGGAAAATCTGCTTGAGATTGCCGCTGAACGGACTGCTCAGGGTGAACGCCCCCGCTGGGCCATCTGCGGCGGCGGCGAAGTTACCGAGGTACTGACCGTCGGTGTAGGAGACTTCGCCCGTGAAGGTACGCAACGTGACCTGCGGTTCGTCGATCTCCGGATAGAGCCGGTGCCACGGAAAATCCAGCCAGTTGATATTGGCCTGGGCGCTGAGGCCTTTGCTCCAGTCGACATTGCCGGTCAGCTTGAGGCTTTGCTTGTCGTTGGCCGTCAGATCGAGGCCGGCAATCTGCGCGCCTTTGGCGTCAACCTTACCTTTGAGCAACAGCGCCACCGGGCCTTTCTCGGCAGGCAGCGTTGCATTGCCGAGGAGTTGGTAACCGTTTTCCAGGTCGCCTTCGCCGGTCAATACCAGTTGATTGAATTGCAGAGTGTCCGGCAGATCCGCGCTCGGCTTGAACGCCTCCGAGGTGATCCGCACCTTGGCCGGCAGGTTTTCCACCAACGGTTGCAGCTCGCCGCTCAACTGGCCGTTGAGGTAACCACGACTGTCAGCGTGCAGGTTGAGGGTTTTCAGCAGATCGCCGTCGACTTTGAGTGCCAGCGTCCATGGGCCGGTGCCCGGAGATGGCAGGGTCAGATCGCCGGCGATGTTCAGCGGCCAGTTGCCGGTCGGTTGCAACAGGCCGGAGAGGTTCAGGCTCAGGTCGTCACGTTGCAGTTTCACGCTGTCGATCTGCATGCTCTTGACGGTCCAGTGCGCCGCCAGTTGCAGGCCTTTCAACTCTTCACTGCCGTTGAACAACAGGCTGCCGACCTGCACATCGCCCAGCTCGATGGCCACGGGCAATTGCAGATCAGGAAGTTTGATCGGACCGCTTTCGGTGACTTCTTCGCTCGGCGGGAATTGCAGGCTGACGGTATCGGCCTTCAGCTGTTGAATGCACAGGGTCATGCGCGTCAGGCACAGCGGCGACCATTCGAAGATCGGTTTGCTCAGCTCGACGCGACTGCTGTCCTGCTGCCACAGCAGATGATCGGCGCTCCACTGCCCACCGAGGCGACCCTGGAAATTGTCGAGGCTCAAACCCGGCACCAGACCCAGCACCCAACGGCTGCCGGCCTGCGTTCCGAGCACAGCGGTGATGCTCAATACAATTAGCAGCACCAGCGACAACAGCGCCAGCGCCGATATTTTCAAACCACGCTTCACAGCTCAGGCCCCATGGAAAAGTGCAGCCGGATGCCGCCATCGTCGTCCAGCGCATGGGCCAGGTCGAGGCGGATCGGCCCCACCGGCGAAACCCAGCGCACACCGATACCGACCCCGGTCTTGAGGTTCGGCAGTTCGAGTTTGTTGAAGGAGTTGCCCTGATCGACAAAGGTCGCCACGCGCCACTTCTCGGCAATCGAATATTGATATTCGACGCTGCCGGCCACCATGTAGCGCCCGCCGATGCGGTCGCCCTCGGAGTTCTCCGGGGACAGGCTCTGGTAGTCGTAACCGCGCACGCTCTGATCGCCACCGGCGAAGAAGCGCAGCGACGGCGGCACCGATTTGTAGCCGTTGGTGGCGCTGCCGCCGACCTGTATCCGGCCGAGCAAGCGATGCTTGTCGAACACGGTGGTCAGGCCTTTGACCAGCGCCGTGCCGTAAACCAGGTTGTTGTCGGAGCCGAGGCCTTCTTTCGCCACTTTGCTTTCAAAGGTCAGGCGATAGCCATTGTGCGGATCGATGCGGTTGTCGCTCTTGAGGTAGGAATAGCTGACGCCGGGCATCAGCAAGGTGCTCAGACCGGAGTCGTCGCCGAGCTGGTATTCCTCGCGCTGCCATTTCAGCGAGATCACCCGCTGCCAGCCGCTCGGCAATTTGCTGTGCCATTCCGGGCCGAAGGTCAGCAGCTTGCTCAAGGTGTCGGAACCGTCGATGTCCTCGTATTGATAACCGCCGGCCCAGCGCAGTTTGTCGGTTAGCGGCGGGTCCAGCGGGATGTCGTAGAACAGGCCGACGTTTTGCCGTGGCGCCGACAACTCCGCCTCCCAGCCGTAGCTGTCGCCCTGCGGGTTGACCCAGTGGCGAGTCCAGTTGGCCTTGATTCGCGGGCCGACGTCGGTGGAATAACCAAGACCCAGGCCCATGGTGCGCGGCTTGCGGGTGTCGAGTTTGACGTCCACCGGGATCACGTCGTTTTTGGCGGCGGTCGGCGCGGCGTCGACCCGCACGCCTTCGAAATAGCCGCTCGATTGCAGGTCGCGGTTGAGTTCGGCGATCAGTTCGGAGTCGTAAGGCTCGCCCGGTTTGAACGGCACCATGCGTTGCAGCAGGTCTTCGTCGAACGGTGTATCGCCCTCGAAACTGACTTTGCCCAGCGCATAGCGTGGACCGCTCTCATAGATCAATTCGACATCGGCGACCCCGGCGCGGGGATCGACCATCAATTTCTGGCTGGTGAAGCGGCCACTGAAGAACCCATAGCGCGACGCCTGGTTCTGGATCAGTCGCTTGGCGTCTTCGTAACGCCCATGGTTGAGCACCGCGCCGGGCTTGAGCACGTCACTTTTCGGGACTCGAAAGGATTTGAGGGAGGCCGCCGGGCCGTCGATGCGCACGGTCACGTTGCGCAGGCGGATCGGCTCACCGGGATCGATGTTCAGCACCAGACGCGGTTTTTCACCGCCCTTGACGTCACTTTCGATCTGCGGCTGGTAATAACCCAAGGCCTGGGCGGCCTTGCGCGCCTGTTCTTCGGCGCCGCGACTGAAGCGCTGCAAGGCTTCTTCGTCACGATCGCCGAGGCTGCCGATATAGCCTTCTATATTGGCTTTCAGTTCATCGTTGGACGGTTTGATCCGCACATCCAATTCACTTTGCGCCAGCGCCGCGCAGCTGGTTAACAGCATGAGCACGCCACTGGTAAATCTTCCTGGAAACTTCATAGGCGCGGATGCTATCACGGGCTTGGGAGCGTGATAGAACAGGAAATTTCCCAAAAAGTTCGATGGTCATCCCGTTGCTGTTTGTAACACCTGCGGGTTGGCGTGGAAAAACACGTGCTCGCGCACCGGGCCGACGGCCACTTCGCCGATTTCCTCGTAACCCTGACGCTTGTAGAACTCCAGATAACGCGGGTTGCCGGTATCGAGAATCACGCCTTGGGAGCTTTCGTCCACCGCGCACCAGTTGTGCACCGCTTGCAGCAGCTGTTCGCCGAAGTGTTTGCCCTGAAATTGTGGATGCACGCCGAGCAGCGGCAGCATGTGCACCGAGTCGGTCGGCACGCAGGCCTCAACGGCGGCGTGATACTCCAGATAACGCCGGGTGCAACGGAAACCGGTGCTCAGCACCATGCGCAAACGCCAGGCCCAGCTCTCGGTGACGCCTAGACGACGTTGCGGCGGCGCGATCAGGGCGATGCCGATCAAGCGGTCGTTGACCAACAGGCCGATGGCCGGCAAATCCTGCAGGAAATGCTGTTTGACCAGTTCCCGTACCGTGGCGCGCACCCGCTGCTCGTAACCCGGACGCTCGGCTTCGAACAGGTAAGCGAAGGTCGGCTCGTGGCGGTAAGCCTGATAAAGAAGGGATCGCGCTTCCCGGGAATAGCCGCGGTCGAGCATATGAATGTCGGCGATGGCGGTTTGGGTTTCAGGCATGACGGTGATTCTCCCTGGACGGGACTCAACAGGCCCCGTTCTTGTTATACGAGCCTTGGGCTGAAGGGATCGTTCCCACACCCGAAAGACATTAGCAGCGCATATGGACTACCGCCACGCTGGCCCAGATCCTACATGTCAGCTAGCATCGCCCTTTTGCCAGGACTGCCGACCATGAAGATCGTTTCCTTCAACATCAACGGACTGCGGGCCCGTCCGCATCAGCTGGCGGCGCTGATCGAAAAGCATCAGCCGGACGTCATCGGCCTGCAGGAAACCAAGGTCCACGACGACCAGTTCCCGCTGGAAGAAGTGCGGGCCCTGGGGTATCACGTGTATTTCCACGGCCAGAAAGGCCATTACGGTGTCGCCCTGCTCTCGCGCCAGGAGCCGATTGCCATTCATAAAGGTTTTGCCACCGATGAAGAAGACGCGCAGCGGCGCTTCATCTGGGGCACTTTCGCCGACGCCAACGGCGTTCCGGTGACAATCATGAACGGCTATTTCCCACAGGGCGAAAGCCGCGACCATCCAACCAAATTCCCGGCCAAGCAGCGCTTCTACAGCGATCTGCAAGCCCTGCTGGAAAGCCAGTTCCACAATGAACAACCGCTGGTGGTGATGGGCGACGTCAACATCTCCCCGGAAGACAGCGACATCGGCATCGGCCCGGACAACATGAAGCGCTGGTTGAAAACCGGTAAATGCAGCTTCCTGCCGGAAGAGCGCGAGTGGATGGCCCGCCTGAAAAACTGGGGCCTGACCGACAGCTACCGTCACCTCAACCCGGACGTGACCGACATGTTCAGCTGGTTCGACTACCGCAGTCGCGGGTTTGAAGACGAGCCGAAGCGTGGTCTGCGCATCGATGTGATTCTGGCGTCCCACGGCTTGCTGCCACGGGTGAAAGCCGCCGGTGTCGACTATGAACTGCGCGGGATGGAAAAGCCTTCGGACCATGCGCCGATCTGGCTGGAATTGAGCTGATACCACAATCACCTCAAATCGCTGTGGGAGTTCACTCCCACAGCTTGAGCGCTGTCATTTTTCAGAAACGTCTTTGACTTAATCTCCCCGGCAATCCCCTTGGCTGCAATCGGTGCCGGCATGACCCTGCGTGTTCTGTTCGTCTTTCTCTTAAGCGCCTGGCTGCAGGTTGCGGTTGCGGCGTTGCCCATTCCCGAGAACGGCCCGGTATTGCGCATCCAGGGTTCCAACACCATCGGCGCTGCGCTCGGCCCAGCGTTGGTGGAAGGTCTGTTGCAAGACCAGGGACTGTTGAAAGTCCACAGCGAAACGCCGGACACCGCCAACGAACAACGGGTCGTCGGACTGACGGCTCAAGGCCAAAGAGTCGTGGTGGAGATCGCCGCCCACGGTTCGAGCACCGGTTTCACTGCACTCAAGAACGCCAGCGCCGATCTGGCCGCCTCCTCGCGCCCAATCAAGGACAGCGAGCTGTTGGACCTGCAAGCCCGGGGCGATCTGAAAAGCCCCCGCGCCGAGCAAGTCATCGCCATCGATGGCCTGGCGATCATCCTTCATCCCGACAATCCGCTGAATCAACTGAACACCGAACAACTGGCGCGGATTTTCAGCGGCGAGGCGAAGACGTGGGAAGACGTCGGCGGCAAGGGTGGGACGATTCATTTATATACGCGGGATGATCAGTCCGGCACCTACGACACGTTCAAGGAACTTGTCCTCAGCCGTCGTGGGAAATCCCTGAGCAATGCCGCGAAACGGTTTGAATCCAGCGAGCAGTTGTCCGACGCCGTCAGCGCCGACCCGCAGGCCATCGGTTTCATCGGCCTGCCGTATGTGCGTCAGGCCAAAGCCGTGGCGATTGTCGACGGGCAATCTCAGGCAATGCTGCCGCTCGCCAGCCTGATCGCCACCGAAGACTATCCGCTGTCGCGGCGGCTGTTCTTCTATCTGCCGCCCGACAGCAACAATCCCTGGGCCAAGGCATTGGTGGAGTTTGCGCAGAGCCGTCGGGGCCAGGCGATTGTCGCGGCCAACGGTTTTATCGCCCAGACCGTGCAGGCCATCGCCGTCACGCCGAATGCACTGATGCCCGAGGGTTATCAATCCCTCAGCCGCCACGCCCAGCGTCTTACGGTGAACTTCCGCTTCGAAGAAGGCAGTGCCAGCCTCGACAACAAGGCCCGCCTGGATCTGGCCCGGGTGTTCGACTATATAAAGCACCACGACAAGACCGACCGCGCGGTAACACTGGTGGGATTCGGCGACGCAAAGGACGACCCCGCGCGGGCGGATTTGCTGTCGAAGCTGCGGGCGATGGCGGTACGCCGGGAGTTGGTGAAAAACGGCGTGGTATTGCGCGAGGTGCGCGGGTTTGGCGCGCTGATGCCGGTGGCGACCAACAGCGGGGATGAAGGCAGGATCAAGAATCGGCGGGTTGAGGTTTGGGTTTACTGAATCTGATGTTGATGCGTTGAACGAGCAGGCCCCATCGCGAGCAGGCTCGCTCCCACATTAGATCTCCAGTGAACACAAAGTATGTGGACACCAGCGAACCCGTGGGAGCGAGCCTGCTCGCGATAGCAGGCACCGCGGTCTTAATGACCGCTACGCAGCATTTCCTTCGGCACATACTTGCCGATCTCGAACTTGCCGATCGCCGCGCGGTGCACTTCGTCCGGGCCGTCGGCCAGGCGCAGGGTGCGTTGCATGGCGTACATGTAGGCCAGCGGGAAATCATTCGAGACCCCTGCCCCGCCATGAATCTGGATTGCCCGGTCGATCACCCGCAACGCGACGTTCGGCGCGACGACCTTGATCTGCGCGATCTCGCTTTTGGCGACCTTGTTACCCACGGTGTCCATCATGTACGCCGCTTTCAGGGTCAGCAGACGCGCCATGTCGATTTCCATCCGCGAGTCGGCGATCTTGTCGACGTTACCGCCCAGACGCGCCAGCGGTTTGCCGAATGCGGTGCGACTTACCGAACGTTTGCACATCAGCTCCAGTGCGCGCTCGGCCATGCCGATCGAACGCATGCAGTGGTGAATCCGGCCTGGGCCAAGGCGACCTTGAGCAATTTCGAAGCCGCGTCCTTCACCGAGCAGGACGTTTTCGTACGGCACTCGCACGTTGTCGAACAGCACTTCGGCGTGACCGTGCGGCGCATCGTCGTAACCGAACACCGGCAGCGGACGGACGATCTTCACGCCGGGGGTGTCGACCGGCACCAGGATCATCGAGTGCTGGGCGTGGCGCGGGGCATCGGGGTTGCTCAGGCCCATGAAGATCAGGATCTTGCAGCGCGGATCGCAAGCGCCGGAGGTCCACCATTTCTTGCCGTTGATCACCCACTCATCGCCATCGCGCACCGCACGGGCGGCCATGTTGGTGGCGTCGGAGGACGCAACGTCCGGCTCGGTCATGGCGAACGCCGAGCGGATCTCGCCGCGCAGCAGCGGTTCGAGCCAGCGCTGTTTCTGCTCTTCGTTGGCGTAACGCACCAGCACTTCCATGTTGCCGGTGTCCGGCGCCGAGCAGTTGAACGGCTCGGGACCGAGCAGCGAACGGCCCATGATTTCTGCCAATGGCGCGTATTCAAGGTTGGTCAGGCCGGCGCCCAGTTCCGACTCAGGCAGAAACAAATTCCACAGACCTTCGGCTTTTGCCTTGGCCTTGAGTTCTTCCATGATCGCCGTCGGCTGCCAGCGATCGCCTTCGGCAACCTGGCGCTCGAACACGGCTTCGGCCGGGTAAACGTAAGTGTCCATGAACGCGGTCACGCGCTCACGCAGTTCTTGCACCTTGGGCGAATAAGCGAAATCCATGAGCAATTACCTTTTTTCGGCAGGTTGTTTAAGTCATGCAATCGATGCTAGAACAGCGTTGATAATTTACCTAGCCTATTCTCGGCGTGTATAAACATTCATCACCGATATATGATTGGTTGATTTTCCGGGCAGCCCTGACCTGTACCCTCCACCTATAACAAGAGAGCCGCGTAATGAATCTGAGCAAGGTCGACCTCAACCTTTTCATCGTCTTCGACGCGATCTACACCGAAGCCAACCTGACCCGCGCCGGGCAGATTGTCGGCATCACCCAGCCAGCGGTGTCCAACGCATTGGCGCGGTTGCGCGAGACCTTCAACGACCCGCTCTTCGTGCGCACCGCCCAAGGCATGGTGCCGACGCCCATGGCGCAGAACATCATCGGCCCGGTGCGTAACGCGCTTTCGCTGTTGCGGGTGTCGGTTCAGGAAAGCCGGATTTTCAACCCTTCGCAAGCGGTCAAGACTTACCGCATCAGCATGACCGACCTGACCGAAGCGGTGATTCTGCCGCCACTGTTCCAGCGCCTGCGTCGCCTGGCGCCGACGGTGATCATCGAAAGCTTCCTGTCCAAACGCCGGGAAACCACCAAGGAACTGGCTGCCGGGCGTCTCGACTTCGCGGTGGATGCGCCGCTCAACACCGACCCGCAGGTGCGCCACGTCAAGCTGATGGAAGACCGTTACGTCTGCGCGATGCGCAAGGGCCATCCGCTGGCGGCCAAGGAAAAATTCACCCTCGACGATTACCTGTCACTGACCCACATTCATATTTCCAGCCGTCGCAGTGGCCTGGGCCATGTCGATCTGGCGCTGGGCAAGATGGGCATCCAGCGCAAGATCGCCCTGCGTTCGCAGCACTACTTGATGGCGTCCCAGGTGTTGCAGCAGACCGACATGGTGATGACCGTGCCGGAGCGTTTCGCCCGACGTCATGACCTGCATGCGTTCAATCTGCCGGTCAACGATGTACCGCCAGTGGAAACCCATTTGTACTGGCACGAAAGCACCGATCAGGACCCGGCCAACCGCTGGATGCGCGAGCAGATGATCGAGTTGTGCCAGCAAGTGACAGCGCACGAGAAGAAGCTCGACAAGCTGCAGGCGCCCGCCACTTGACGTAAACGTCAACCTGCCATTAGCTTAGCGCCAAGACCCTTCTTCGAGCGCTTTCATGAGCAGCCAGACCTACAGCATTTCCGACCTCGCCCGCGAGCTGGACATCACCACCCGGGCGATCCGCTTCTATGAAGAACAAGGCCTGCTCAGCCCCGAGCGCCGAGGCCAGGAACGCATCTATTCGCCACGCGACAAGGTCAGCCTGAAGCTGATCCTGCGGGGCAAGCGCATCGGTTTTTCCCTGGCCGAGTGCCGCGAACTGATCGAGCTCTACGACCCTTCCAGCGGTAACACCAAACAACTCAACAGCATGCTGGCGAAAATCAGCGAGCGTCGGGAACAGCTCGAGCAGCAATTGCTGGACATCGAACAGATGAAGCTGGAACTCGACACCGCCGAAGAACGCTGCGTGCAGGCGCTGGAGCAGACGCTCAAGAGTCAGCAAGTCGCGCAGTAGCCTCCCGACAATTACAACAGGTCAACGCCATGTCCCTCCCCTCCCAAGTACGCCTGATCGAAGTCGGCCCGCGTGACGGCCTGCAGAACGAAGCCCAGCCCATCAGCGTCGCCGACAAGGTGCAACTGGTCGACGCGCTGAGCGCCGCCGGTCTCGGCTATATAGAAGTCGGCAGTTTCGTTTCGCCCAAGTGGGTGCCGCAGATGGCTGGTTCCGCCGATGTGTTCGCGCAGATCCAGCGCAAGCCCGGCGTGACCTATGGCGCACTGGCGCCGAACTTGCGCGGTTTTGAAGATGCGCTGGCGGCCGGGGTCAAGGAAGTCGCGGTGTTTGCGGCTGCGTCCGAAGCGTTCTCGCAGCGCAACATCAATTGCTCGATCAGCGAAAGCCTGGCGCGGTTCGCGCCGATCATGGAATCGGCGAAACAGCACGGCGTTACCGTGCGCGGTTACGTGTCCTGCGTGCTGGGTTGCCCTTATGAAGGCGAGGTCGCCCCGGAGCAAGTGGCCATGGTCGCCCGCGAGCTGTACGCGATGGGCTGCTACGAAGTTTCGCTGGGTGACACCATCGGCACCGGCACCGCGGGCGCTACTCGCCGGCTGTTCGAAGTGGTCTCGAAACAGGTGCCGCGAGAAAAACTCGCCGGCCACTTCCACGACACTTACGGCCAGGCCATGGCCAACATCTACGCCAGCCTGCTGGAAGGCATCGCGGTGTTCGACAGCTCGATCGCCGGCCTCGGCGGCTGCCCGTACGCCAAGGGCGCCAGCGGTAACGTCGCCACCGAAGACGTGGTGTACCTGCTCAACGGCCTGGGCATCGAGACCGGTATCGACCTCGACGCCTTGATTGCTGCCGGCCAGCAGATCAGTGCGGTACTGGGTCGCCCGACAGGTTCGCGCGTGGCCAAGGCCCGTAGCGCACAGTGAGGGGATGGTGTTACCGCCGAGCGCGAAACGTGGGCACAAGCGAGTAACACGGAAACAAATTGTCTGGTTTTGCCTGAAGGAAAAATCCTTCAAAAATCTCAAGCCCTTGATTTACAAGGGTTTTGAAAAGTTGGCACGGCTTCTGCTATCTCTATGGCATAACAAGAATAAAAAGCAGCAAACCAATAAAAATAAGACGTACCGACTCTGACATAACAAAAACAACACGGCAGAGACGCAGCTAACAGATTTTTTTGGAGAAGGTGTGCTTTTCAGGGTATTCCTCGGAATGACCCGCAACCGGGCAGAGAACAATAAAACTACCTTCAGGTAGCTCCCGAATCGGTTGGATCGCTTAGCGAGAAAGCAGATCAGCGCTCAAAAAAATACGTTTGCTCTTGACCCCGGTTGGGGGTCGCCAAAAACAGCGGTAAAGGGCCACGGTTGCCAAAAACAACAACAGACCGACCCTCAATAATAAAAAAGAGCACGCGACGACAAAATTAAAGGGGAGCTTCGGCTCCCCTTTGTGCTGTCTGGCGTTCTGAAATTGTACGCGACGGATCTCCTCCCCCATTTCGATCTTCCTGCAAGCGCTCACTCCGCATGGTTTCACGCGCCTCGACTTCCAGCCACTCACTGCTGGCAACCCCATCTAAAACACTAAGGATTCACGGCTTTCGCTGTGTGTGTAAACACGACGCCGTATGAGCGTTTAAAGTACACGAACCGTTACGCCATAAGGGCTACAACACCTTGCGTCGTTGCCTACGCGTACGCCAGAATCCGCCGGCTTGTGCGCTTAGACCTCGGACTCTATCGTTTACCTGCCACTGCCCATCAGTGGTCGGGTTTAGTAGCCCGTATGGTCTTAGTAAGTGCATGAGCCCCATTCAGTCAGGTACGTCCAGTCCTGCACTTGATGGTGGTTGTGCGCAGGGCGCTCTCGAGCGCGCCGGTCTTGCTAATTCCTCCGGTCTACTAACCTGCGCGCAGCCGCCACCCTTCTTTTAGTAGAGAACGGTCGCGGCCCTATTTCAGGAATTAGATATATGTTCAAGATTACGCCTAACCCTCCGGATGCAGATCCGATCCCCTACGACGCCGCCCTCGAAGCCGAAAACATAAAAACGGCCACCGAGCGGGCGATCAATCATTACCTCGATCCTGGGGCGCAGAAGACGTCCAAACCATCGCGCAAGCCGGGCAAGATCTATCTGGTCAATCCAACCATGGATGACGAAACGCTGCTGGTCGAAGCGTGCGAAACGCTGTCGTCGGCCAGTGACATGGCCCGGGACATTGGCGAAACCGTCGATCCGTCGCAGCGCAAGGCGATGCAGATTCTGCAGCAGGTCATCATGCTGAGTGAGCTGCTGGTCAATCGTGTGCTGGATAACCATCACGTCTCGCGGTAGTTGCCGCCTCGGTGAGGGGCTTGTCCCCTCACTTTCTGGCAGTCGTCTATAAAGATCCTCAAGCGACTCTTTCCGGAGTTCCAGCTGATGTCCAAGACCGTCATTCCACCGTTAGAAGATCCGGTGTCCCCCTACGAATTTCCTGATTCAAGAAAACTCCACGACGCGGCCGGACGCGCTCTCGACTATTACCTGCCCCCCGCAGCCCAAATCATGGCCACGCCCTACACCCCAAACGACATGTTCATGGTCAACCCGCAAACCGACACGGAGTCCCTGCTGGCCAACGCCTGCGAATCCCTCGCCTCAGCCACGGTCATGCTCGGTGACTTTGCCGGCCTGCTGGAAGGGCCGAACCGCAAGACCCTGCTAGGCATTG
This sequence comes from Pseudomonas sp. GM25, assembly GCF_000282255.1. Lineage (NCBI taxonomy): Bacteria > Pseudomonadati > Pseudomonadota > Gammaproteobacteria > Pseudomonadales > Pseudomonadaceae > Pseudomonas > Pseudomonas sp. GM25. The sequence goes on from NZ_AKJQ01000011.1 coordinate 82,935, forward strand.
CGCAAGTGGTGATGTTGGGTGAATTGGCGGTGAATCAGGCGTTGGAAAATATAGAGGTAAAGCCATAAGCGCCGCTTTCGAAGCCAGGGTCCGCGCCCTGGCTTCGAGGCTCTGATCGATATATGAAGTTGAAACTGTAGGAGCAAAGCCCCCACAGATCTCGTCCTCAGCCCTCGTTACTGCGCAACTCCTCGATACTGATCTCGCGCATCCGGAATTTCTGGATCTTGCCGGTCACCGTCATCGGAAACTCCTCGACGAACTTGAAGTAACGCGGCGTCTTGAAGTGAGCGATGCGCTCCTTGCACCACGCTTGCAGTTCTTGTTCGGTCGCGCTGTGGCCGGGGTGGAATTTGATCCAGGCGACGATTTCCTCGCCGTAACGCGAGCAGGGAATGCCGATCACCTGCACGTCCGCCACCGCCGGGTGAGCGAAGAAGAACTCTTCCAGTTCACGCGGGTAAATGTTCTCGCCGCCACGGATGATCATGTCCTTGTTACGCCCGGCGATGCACACGTAACCCTCGTCGTTCATGCTCGCCAGGTCGCCGGTGTGCATCCAGCCTGCCGCGTCGATGGCTTCGGCGGTGGCATTCGGGTTGTTCCAGTAGCCGAGCATCACGCTGTAACCACGGGTGCACAGTTCGCCAATGGTGCCGCGTGGCACCGGGTTGCCGGCCTCGTCGATGATTTTGCTTTCGAGCTGTGGCTGGGTGCGGCCGACGGTGGTCACGCGCAGCTCCAGCTCGTCCGATGGCCCGGTCTGCAGGGACACGGGGCTGGTTTCGGTCATGCCGTAGGCGATCTGCACTTCGCTCATGTGCATCTCGTTGATGACCCGGCGCATCACTTCGATCGGGCAAGTGGCGCCGGCCATGATCCCGGTGCGCAGGGTCGACAGGTCGAACTCGGCACGTTGCGGCTGATCGAGCATGGCGATGAACATGGTCGGCACGCCGTACAGCGCGGTGGCCTTTTCTTCGGCGACAGTGCTCAGGGTCAGCAGCGGATCGAAGGCATCGTTGGGATAAATCATGGTGCTGCCGTGGGTGATGCAGCCGAGGTTGCCCATGACCATTCCGAAGCAGTGATACAGCGGCACCGGAATCACCAGGCGATCGGCGGCGGTCAGGCCGAGGCTTTCGCCGACCATGTAACCGTTGTTGAGGATGTTGTAGTGACTGAGGGTCGCGCCCTTGGGGAAACCGGTGGTGCCAGAGGTGTACTGAATGTTGACCGGTTGATCGAAGTGCAGGCTGTCGCTGCGTTCACGCAATTGTTCTGGAGAGACACTGGCGGCCAGATCTGCCAGTTGCGACCACGGGAGAAAACCCGAAGGCGGCTGGGGATCAAGGCTGATCAACCCGCGCAGCTCCGGCAGGCGCTCACTGCGCAGTTCGCCGATGGATTGCTCGGCCAGTTCCGGCAGCAAGCCTTGCAACATGCCGTGATAGTTCGAAGATTTGAATGCACCGGCGCAGACCAGCCATTGGCAACCGGATTGCTTGAGTACGTATTCGAGCTCGGAGCTGCGGTAGGCCGGGTTGATGTTGACCAGAATCACGCCGAGCTTCGCGGTGGCGAACTGAGTGATGCACCACTGCGCGCAGTTCGGCGCCCAGATGCCCAGCCGATCGCCGGCCTGCAAACCCAACGCCAGCAGCGCTCTGGCATGTACGTCTATCGCGTCGGCCAGTTGCCGCCAGGTGTAACGCAGCTGCTGATGACGCACCACCAGCGCCTCGCCGTCCGGGTACTGCGCGACGGTCTCGTCGAACTTCTGCCCGATGGTCATCGCCAGCAAGGCTTTGCTCTGGGAACCGCGGGTATAGCTGCGCTGCGGGTTTGCACTGGGTTGATCCATGACGACCCCTATTGTCTTTATTAGTGGGTGTTGGAACGGAGCTACGGCAGCTCCGACCATTCAGAACTGGCTCTACTCTCGCTCAAGTTGACGTTAACGTAAAGGGTGATTGACAGCCATTCGTCACAGGCTTACGTTAACGTAAAGGTGAGAACTGAAACGCCCTTCTCCCCACCCTACAAAAAAGCCAAAAGGTGACCCATGAGCTACCCATCCCTGAACTTTGCCCTCGGCGAAACCATCGACATGCTGCGCGATCAGGTTCAGTCCTTCGTCGCCAAGGAGATCGCCCCGCGTGCGGCGCAGATCGACAGCGACAACCTGTTCCCGGCCGATCTGTGGCGCAAGTTCGGTGACATGGGCCTGCTCGGTATCACCGTGCCGGAAGAGTACGGCGGCGCGGGCCTGGGTTACCTGGCGCACGTTGTGGCGATGGAAGAAATCAGCCGTGGCTCGGCTTCGGTGGCGTTGTCCTACGGCGCCCACTCCAATCTCTGCGTCAACCAGATCAACCGCAACGGCAATCACGAACAGAAAACCAAGTACCTGCCGAAGCTGATCAGCGGCGAACACGTCGGCGCTCTGGCGATGAGCGAGCCGAACGCCGGTTCCGATGTGGTCTCGATGAAACTGCGCGCCGATAAGCGCGGCGATCGCTACGTTCTCAACGGCAGCAAGACTTGGATCACCAATGGCCCAGACGCCAACACCTACGTGATCTACGCCAAGACCGACCTGGAAAAAGGTCCTCACGGCATCACCGCGTTCATAGTCGAGCGCGACTGGAAAGGCTTCAGCCGCAGCAACAAGTTCGACAAGCTCGGCATGCGCGGCTCCAACACTTGCGAACTGTTCTTCGATGACGTCGAAGTGCCGGAAGAAAACATTCTCGGCGTGCTCAACGGCGGCGTGAAAGTGCTGATGAGCGGCCTCGATTACGAGCGCGTCGTGCTGTCCGGTGGCCCGACCGGAATCATGCAGTCGTGCATGGACCTGATCGTGCCGTACATCCATGACCGCAAACAGTTCGGCCAGAGCATCGGCGAATTCCAACTGATCCAGGGCAAAGTCGCCGACATGTACACCCAACTCAACGCCAGCCGCGCCTACCTCTACGCCGTGGCTCAGGCCTGCGAGCGCAACGAAACCACCCGCAAGGACGCCGCCGGCGTGATCCTCTACACCGCCGAACGCGCCACGCAAATGGCCCTGGATGCGATCCAGATTCTCGGCGGTAACGGCTACATCAACGAATTCCCGGCCGGCCGTCTGCTGCGTGACGCCAAGCTGTACGAAATCGGTGCTGGCACCAGTGAGATCCGTCGCATGCTGATCGGTCGCGAACTGTTCAACGAAACCCGCTAAACGGAGCTGTCCATGGCTATCCTGCATACCCAGCTCAACCCTCGTTCAGCGGAGTTCGCCGCCAACAGCGCGGCGATGCTCGAACAGGTCGACGCCCTGCACACCCTGCTTGCCCAAGTGGCACAGGGCGGTGGCGCGAAAGCTCAGGAACGTCACACCTCGCGCGGCAAATTGCTGCCCCGTGAGCGGATCAACCGCCTCCTCGATCCGGGCTCACCGTTTCTGGAAATCAGCCAGTTGGCCGCCCACGCCGTTTATGGCGAAGACGTGCCGGCCGCTGGCGTGATTGCCGGGATCGGCCGCGTGGAAGGTGTCGAGTGCATGATCGTCGCCAACGACGCGACCGTGAAAGGTGGTTCGTACTACCCGCTGACCGTGAAGAAACACCTGCGCGCCCAGACCATTGCCCAGCAAAACCGTCTGCCATGCATTTATCTGGTGGACTCGGGCGGCGCCAACCTGCCGCGTCAGGACGAAGTGTTCCCGGATCGTGAGCACTTCGGGCGGATCTTCTTCAATCAGGCCAACATGAGCGCCATGGGCATTCCGCAGATTGCCGTGGTCATGGGCTCCTGCACCGCCGGCGGCGCTTACGTGCCGGCGATGGCTGACGAAGCGATCATGGTGCGCAATCAGGCGACGATTTTCCTCGCCGGCCCGCCCTTGGTGAAAGCTGCGACCGGTGAAGTGGTCAGCGCCGAAGACCTCGGCGGGGCCGATGTGCATTGCAAGATTTCCGGGGTCGCCGACCATTACGCCGAAAGCGATGAGCACGCCCTCGCCCTCGCCCGCCGCAGTGTTGCCAACCTTAACTGGCGCAAGCTCGGCGAAGTGCAGCAGCGCGCGCCGATTGCGCCGCTGTACGCCAGCGACGAGTTGTACGGTGTGGTGTCGGCGGACGCCAAGCAACCGTTCGATGTGCGCGAAGTGATTGCACGACTGGTTGACGGTTCGGTGTTCGATGAATTCAAAGCGTTGTTCGGCACCACGCTGGTATGCGGCTTCGCCCATTTGCACGGCTACCCGATCGCGATCCTCGCCAACAACGGCATCCTGTTCGCCGAAGCCGCGCAGAAAGGTGCGCACTTCATCGAACTGGCCTGCCAGCGTGGCATTCCATTGCTATTCCTGCAGAACATCACCGGCTTCATGGTCGGTCAGAAATACGAGGCCGGCGGCATCGCCAAGCACGGCGCCAAACTGGTGACCGCCGTGGCGTGCGCCAAGGTGCCGAAATTCACCGTGATCATCGGCGGCAGCTTCGGCGCCGGTAACTACGGCATGTGCGGGCGGGCCTACGATCCGCGTTTCCTGTGGATGTGGCCGAACGCGCGGATCGGCGTGATGGGCGCCGAACAAGCGGCCGGCGTGCTGGTTCAGGTCAAGCGCGAGCAGGCCGAACGCAGCGGCCAGGCCTTCAGCGCCGAGCAGGAAAGCGAGATCAAACAGCCGATTCTCGACCAGTACGAAGAGCAGGGTCACCCCTACTATTCCAGCGCACGGCTGTGGGACGACGGCGTCATCGACCCGGCGCAGACCCGCGATGTGCTGGCCCTGGCCTTGTCCGCGTCGTTGAACGCGCCTATCGAACCGAGCCGCTTCGGCGTGTTCCGGATGTGATCGGGAGAACCTCATGAGCGACTTCAACACCCTCGAATTGCACAGCGACCCACGGGGTTTCGCGACCCTGTGGCTCAGCCGCGAAGAAAAGAACAACGCGTTCAACGCCGAGATGATCCGCGAACTGATCCTGGCTTTGGACAAGGTCGCCAGCGACGCCAGCCTGCGTTTCCTGCTGGTACGCGGACGTGGCAAGCACTTCAGCGCCGGCGCGGACCTGGCCTGGATGCAGCAATCGGCCGAACTCGATTACCACACTAACCTCGACGACGCCCGGGAACTGGCGGAGCTGATGTACAACCTCGCCAAACTGAAAATCCCGACCGTGGCCGTGGTGCAAGGCGCGGCGTTCGGTGGCGCGCTGGGTCTGATCAGTTGCTGCGACATGGCGATTGGCGCGGACGACGCGCAGTTCTGCCTTTCGGAAGTGCGCATTGGTCTGGCACCAGCGGTGATCAGCCCGTTCGTGGTGCAAGCCATTGGCGAGCGTGCGGCGCGGCGTTATGCGCTGACGGCCGAACGTTTTGGCGGGCAGCGGGCGCGGGAAATCGGTTTGTTGTCCGAGAGCTATCCAGCGACTGAGCTTGAACAGAACGTCGAACAATGGATCGACAACCTGCTGCTCAACAGCCCCGCCGCCATGCGCGCCAGCAAGGATCTGCTGCGTGAGGTCGGCAATGGTGCGCTGACCCCGGCCCTGCGCCGTTACACCGAAAATGCCATCGCCCGTATCCGCGTCAGCCCGGAAGGCCAGGAAGGTCTGCGGGCCTTTCTGCAGAAACGTCCACCGAGCTGGCAAGCCGCAACCACCACCAAGGAGCCGCGTTGATGAGCGCACCTGTTCTCACCACCTTGCTGGTGGCCAACCGTGGCGAAATCGCTTGCCGGGTCATGCGCACCGCCACGGCCTTGGGCCTGACCACCGTTGCTGTGCACAGCGCCACCGACCGCGAGGCGCGGCACAGCCGTGAAGCGGATATCCGCGTCGATCTGGGCGGCAGCAAAGCGGCCGACAGTTACCTGCAAATCGACAAACTGATCGCAGCGGCCAAGGTCAGCGGCGCTCAGGCGATTCATCCGGGGTATGGCTTTCTTTCGGAGAACGCTGGTTTTGCTCGCGCCATTGAAGCGGCCGGCCTGATTTTTCTCGGCCCGCCCGCCTCGGCCATCGACGCGATGGGCAGCAAATCTGCCGCCAAAGCCTTGATGGAAACTGCCGGCGTGCCGCTGGTGCCGGGTTATCACGGCGAAGCCCAGGATCTGGACACCTTCCGTGACGCGTGCGAGCGAATCGGTTATCCGGTGCTGCTCAAGGCCACCGCCGGCGGTGGTGGCAAGGGCATGAAGGTCGTAGAAGACATCAGCCAGTTGGCTGAAGCGTTGGCATCCGCCCAGCGTGAAGCGCAGTCGTCTTTCGGCGATTCGCGGATGCTGGTGGAGAAATACCTGCTGAAGCCGCGCCACGTGGAAATCCAGGTGTTTGCCGATCAACATGGCAATTGCCTGTACCTGAACGAGCGCGATTGCTCGATCCAGCGTCGGCACCAGAAGGTCGTCGAAGAGGCGCCGGCACCAGGCCTCAGTCCGGAATTGCGTCGTGCGATGGGCGAAGCGGCGGTGCGTTCGGCGCAGGCCATCGGTTATGTCGGTGCTGGCACAGTGGAGTTTCTGCTGGATGCTCGCGGCGAGTTTTTCTTCATGGAGATGAACACGCGGTTGCAGGTCGAACACCCGGTCACCGAAGTCATCACCGGGCTCGATCTGGTGGCCTGGCAGATTCGAGTTGCACGTGGCGAAGCGTTGCCGATCACACAGGATCAGGTGCCGCTGAACGGGCATGCGATTGAGGTTCGGCTGTATGCGGAAGATCCGTCGAATGATTTCCTGCCGGCGACCGGGCGTCTGGATCTGTATCGCGAATCCGCCGCAGGGCCGGGGCGCCGTGTGGACAGCGGCGTTGAGGAAGGCGATGAGATTTCGCCGTTTTATGACCCGATGCTCGGCAAGCTGATTGCCTGGGGCGAGGATCGTGAGCAGGCGCGTTTGCGGCTGCTGAGCATGCTCGATGAGTTTGCGATTGGTGGGTTGAAGACCAACATCAACTTCCTGCGACGGATCATTGGTCATCCGGCGTTTGCGGCGGCGGAGCTGGATACCGGATTCATTCCGCGTTATCAGGAACAGTTGCTGCCAGCGCCTGCTGCGCTGAGTGATGAGTTCTGGGAGGCGGCGGCGCAGGCTTTTGCGCAGAGTCTGCCGGGGATGACTCGGGCGGATGATCCGGCTTCGCCTTGGGCGCTGCACAGCGGTTTGCGCGCCGGGTTGCCACGTGAAATCACTCTGCATTTGAGTTGCGAGGGGCAGGATCGGGCGTTGACGCTCGGTGCTGGTGGCAATGCAAAACTGATCGGCGAGCAACTGGTGGTCGAGCACGATGGGCTGCGCCGACAGCTGCGGGCGATTCGTCGTGGTGAGGTTCTGTTTCTGCAATGGGACGGCGAGTTGCGACGCGTTGAAACCTACGACCCGATCAGTGCTGTCGAAGCCAGTCACAGCCATCAGGGCGGTCTGACGGCGCCGATGAACGGCAGCATCGTGCGGGTGCTGGTGGAGGCCGGGCAATCGGTTGAGGCCGGCGCTCAATTGGTGGTGCTGGAAGCGATGAAGATGGAGCACAGCATCCGCGCGCCCCATGCCGGGGTGATCAAGGCGCTGTATTGCCAGGAAGGCGAAATGGTTAGCGAAGGCAGCGCACTGGTCGAACTGGAAGAAGCTTGAAAGGTGGATCGATCCTACGCCTGGCGAGGATCGATCTGACTAGTATTTGGCCGTCGCCTGAACCACGACACCGATAATTCGGCAATCGTCGGTCAACAAGGCTTTCGGCCAGGTCGGATTGAGCGGCACCAGGTAACGCTGGCCGCCCTCTTCGATCAGTTTGCGGAAAATCGCCTCGTCGCTGTCCGGCCACTGGGCGATCACCAGTTTTCCGGGCTCGGCTTCCAGCGCCGGATCCACCAGGATCATCATCCCCTCGCCGATGCTCTGCCCGGTGGGCGCAGTCATCGCATTCCCCATCACGGTGAGCCAGAACGCGGGGCCACGGGCGTGGTAGTCCGTCAGTTCGAAACGTCGCTTGTCCTTGGCACTCGAATACGCTGGCTGGCTCTCACGGGCCTCGACCGGCGCATTCCACTCGCTGACCGGATAGCGAAAGTAAGGGTTGTACTTCTGCGCCAGAGGCATTTCGTCATCCGCATCGATCTGCGGTTCACGAATCACCACCGCGACCTCGAGATATTCCATGCCCAGCGCTTTCAGAACGCGGTTCATCTGCGTGATGCCGGGCTCGCGGCGCTTGTTCAGCCAATGGCCGATACCGCCCTGAGACATGCCGACGCGCTCGCCGAGCTCGACTTGAGTGACGTTGAGCTCACTCATTTTGGCCTTGACCAACTCAATCCATTTATCCATGTGCGGCACCATACGTGGACGCCTGCGGCCGGCAAAACACATATTGTAGTATTTAAATTCTGGTCACAAATACTGATAGTACTATGCTTGAGTCACGGATTTGAATCGACCAAGGAGTGACCTTTCACCATGAATATCACCAGCAAAGACTTGCCCGACCTGCAAATGGACACCACCTTCACGTCCCCGCAAGGGTGCGCCGCTGCGCAACGGGCGTTGGACTATTACTTGAAACCAGCTGTGTCAGAACCGGAAGTGGATGAGCGCTTTTTCGGTGTGAACAGCAATCTGAGTGGCGAGGAATCCCTGGTCCACGCCTCCGATCTGCTGCGATGTGCAGCGGCTACGGCGTTCAAGGCGGCGGACGGCTTGCAGGGCGTGAGTCGGGATCTGGCGTTTTCGGTCGTGCACATGGTGGACATGGCGCGGGCGATGGTCGATCACTCGCTCGATGGCGCGGTTCGCTGAAGACGGGAGTTCGAACGGACGGGAAAGAATTTTCCAATCGCGCAGATAAAAACATTTGACTTGCAAATGATAATGATTATTATTGCAAGCAGCTGGTCGCGAGATCAGTCGATGGACCAGAGACCTTAGGTCGGTCTTCTGGACTATCTCCTCATCAGGCTAATCACGGTTTTTGACCCGGCTTTTTTGCCGGGTCTTTTTTTGCCAGTTTTCTGGCTTTTGGCTTCAGGCTAATGAAGTCTTTGGGTATCGCAAATTCGATGGCGCGGATAATATCAAAAGAATATTGCTTGGCAAGCGGACCCCGGCCACATTGGGGCAAAGTAATGCCAATTAGCACTTGAGAATCAATCGCACAGCCACTAAGCTGCATCCGCGTCATGGAGGACGCCCCCCGCCACAACCCGCAATTTCCCTCGGTTTCACCCCTGTCTTGCGTGTAAAGTAGCCGCCATAAAAATCATATTCAGGAACCGATTATGACCGTGGCCAAATCTTCGTTCGACATCAGCGCCAACTTCGACAGCGGCAACATCCAAGTCATCGACATCAGCAATCCGCTCAACCCGGTTCTGGCAATTCGGCCAGATACCCGCAGCGCCCATTTCCAGTGGTTCCACTTCAAGGCCAGCGGCCTGCATGTTCATCAGGAACACTGGTTCCGTCTGGTCAACGCCAGCCAGTCCTCCTATAACAAGGCATGGACCGGCTATCAGGCGGTCGCCTCTTACGATCACGTCAACTGGTTCCGCATTCCGACTCAATTCGAAGGCGACAGCCTGCGTTTCTGCCTCGAAGCCGAGCAGACCCACGCCTGGTTCGCCTACTTCGAACCTTACAGCCGTGGCCGTCATGACTGGCTGATCGAGCAAGCGCTGACCAAGGCCGGCACCGAACTGCTGGCCACCGGCAAAAGCGTCGAAGGCCGCGACATCCAGCTGCTACGCAAAGGCACTGGCGCCGAAGGACGACGCAAGATCTGGATCATCGCCCAGCAGCATCCCGGCGAGCACATGGCCGAATGGTTCATGGAAGGCGTGATCGAACGCCTGGAACATCATGACGATCCAGTGCTGAACAAGCTGCTGGCCAGCGCCGATCTGTACCTGGTGCCGAACATGAACCCGGACGGCGCCTTCCACGGTCACCTGCGCACCAACGCCATGGGCCAGGACCTGAACCGCGCCTGGCAGAACGCCAGTCAGGAAATCAGCCCGGAAGTGCTTTTCGTACAGCAGCAGATGGAAAAGTACGGCGTCGATCTGTTCCTCGACGTACACGGCGACGAAGAAATTCCCCACGTGTTCACCGCCGGTTGCGAAGGCAATCCGGGTTACACCCCGCGCCTGGAGAAGCTCGAAGAGCACTTCCGCAGCCACCTGAAGCACACCACCAAAGACTTCCAGACCAAGTACGGCTACACCCGCGACGAACCGGGTCAGGCCAACATGACCTTGGCCTGCAACAGCGTCGGCCAGAAGTTCGACTGCCTGTCGCTGACCCTGGAAATGCCGTTCAAGGATCACGATGACGCACCGAACCCGCTCACCGGCTGGTCGGGCAAACGCTCGAAGCAACTGGGCAAGGACGTGCTGACCACCATCGCGGACATGGTCGACACCCTGCGCTGATCCCCTCGGATTTTCGCTTCACGAAAGATCGCAGCCTGTCTGCGATCTTTTTTTTGCGCCGACTTTTACCCAATCAGGTTGCAAATCAAAACCGGATTACTTACCGTCAATCAAGTTTCAACTTGAAACCTGAAAGGATCCGGGACATGAAAACTGCAACACTCAATAAAGGTGTCGTACTGCTTTTCGCCATCGCTTGCGGACTCGCGGTGGGCAACGTGTATTACGCCCAGCCGCTGCTGGATGCGATGGCCGACGCCTTCGGCCTGTCGCCGGGCAGCATCGGCATCGTCATGACCTTGACCCAGGTCGGCTACGGCCTCGGGCTGTTATTGCTCGTGCCCCTCGGCGACTTGCTCAACCGCCGACGGCTGATTGTCACGCAAACGCTGTTGTCCGCCGCAGCCTTGCTGATGATTGCCTTGGCCTCGAACAGCGCCTGGCTGCTGATCGGCGTCACCCTGACCGGCCTGCTTGCCGTGGTCACCCAGGTGCTGGTCGCCTACGCCGCGACTCTGGCCGTCCCGGCACAACGCGGAAAAGTTGTGGGCGTGATCACCAGCGGCATTGTCGTCGGCATTTTGCTCGCGCGCACGGTGGCGGGCGGCATGGCCGATCTGGCCGGCTGGCGCTCGATCTATCTGCTGTCGGCAGGATTGACGCTGGTGATGGCCGCGCTGCTGTTTCGGGTGTTGCCCAAAGATGAAGAAGCACGACCGACCACGCGTTACGTGGCATTGATCGCTTCAGTCTTCACTCTGTTTCGTGAAGAACCAGTACTGCGCCAACGAGCGATCCTTGCCCTGCTGACCTTCGCCAGCGCCATGGTGCTGTGGACGCCGATGGTGTTGCCGCTGGCCGCCCCGCCGCTGTCACTTTCCCACAGTGAAATCGGACTGTTCGGACTCGCCGGCGCGGCAGGCGCACTGGCCGCAGCCAGAGCCGGGCATCTGGCGGATCGAGGATGGGGACAATGGGTCAGCGGCCTGTCGCTGCTGCTGATGCTGGGCTCGTGGCTGCCAATCGCACTCACCCAGTCTTCGTTATGGGCACTGCTGCTTGGCGTCATCACCCTGGATCTGGGCTTGCAGGCCGTGCACGTCACCAGCCAGAGCATGATCTACAGCGTCCGCCCGGAGGCGCAGAGCCGACTGACCGCCGGCTACATGCTGTTTTATTCGATCGGCAGCGCGCTGGGCTCAATCGCCTCGACAACCATGTACGCCTGGGCAGGATGGCCGGGCGTCTGCTGGCTGGGTGCCGCAATCAACACGGTCGCGCTGCTTTATTGGTGGAGCACCGTGGCCAAACAGAAACGTGGCGAGACTGCTTGCGCCCTCGCCACGTCGGACTGACACACGATCAACTGCGATTGCGTCCCCGCAGCATGCTGTCGAGCACCTCGTCGCGGCGCACCCAGCCATGGAACAGCGCCGCCGCCAGGTGCAGCAGCACGGTCAGGAACAACAGATACGCCAGATACCCGTGAGCCTTTCGCAGCAACGCAAACACCTGCGCATCCGCCGGCACGATCGACGGCAATTGCAGGGAGGTGCCGAGCATCACCGGATCCCCCGCCGCACTGATCATCGCCCAGCCCAGCAGCGGCAACACCAGCATCAGCGCATACAACAACAGATGAGAAGCCTTGGCCGCCATCACCTGCCAACCCGGCAGATCCGCCGGCAGCGGCGGCTGACGGGTGCCCAGTCGCACCAGAATGCGCACGATCACCAGCAACAGAATCGCGATGCCCAGCGGCTTGTGCAGATTGATCAACCATTCATGCCGCGCCGACACCGAGGTCACCATGCCGGCGCCGATGAACAACATTGCGATGATCATCAACGCCATCAACCAGTGCAGCAACCGCGCCAGCGGATTGAAATGAGTCGGTTGCGTGCTCATGGGCGAGCCTCCTTTTTGCCGGTTGGCAGTTGGCTGACTTCGCTGGTGCGACGCAGGTAGGAATCGGCGTAACCGGCCGAGCGCGCGGCCAGTAACGGATCGTCGGAACCCTGAATGCCGGCCGGCAGCACCAGCGGATCGTAGTTGATGTCACGGCATTCGCCGCTGAGCTGCGGCTGGGTCTTTTCCAGCACCAGGGTGCCGGCGTTCAACATCTTGCGGCCGGCGGGCCAGGTCTTGCTCGCATCGTTCACCGGATCGTCGGCATTGGCCAAGGTGATGTTCAACTGAAAGCGCAGCGGCCCTTCGGCCAGGCGTTGCACCAGGTCTTTTTCAAGGAAGTCGCTACCTTCAGGCGCAGTCGCACCGGCAGCGTCCTGGGCCAGAGGCGTCATGCTCCAGCGCACGGCTTGCTTCTTGCCGCTGGCATCCACCAGATAGAACGCGTTGACGCTGTTGTAGGTTTCCGTCGCGTAACTGGCCGAAGGTTTGGCGGTTTTTATCCAGGTCAGAAACGGCACGGCTTCCGGGTGTGAGGCAAAAAATGCCGGCACCTTGGTCGGATCCGGTTTACCGGTGGCGGGATCCGGCGATTGCGCCTGCTGCAACTGATAGAACGCCTCGGGCGTGCCGACCGGGAACACCGGCATGCTGTTCATCCCGGTGCGCCACTGCTGGCCGTTGGCCTGAGTGAAACGCAGCGCCAGACTGCGGATCGGTACGGCGCTGTCCGGCGCATACGGACTGCCGGCCGGCAACGCAAAGCGCCCGACCACCGGCGTGCGCGGCTCGTTGAACACTTGCGCGACAGAATACGAGCGAGCCTCGCCGCTGCTCTCGAAATGTCCGATCACACAAACACCTTTGGCGTGATTGCGGCGAAAGCCGGGATGCACACCGTTGTTCTTTTCCAGCACATCGACCAACGCTTTCGGCGTCAGGCGTTGTGGGTCAAATGAACCATGAACGTAGGCAAACGCCCCGGCCAGGGCTGCGACCACCACGGCGATTCCGCCAAGCCGCAATACCAGGCTCGCGGCACTCAGTGGCGGGCGTTGTGGCCCGCCGGGCGATGAGCTGCGATCAACCATGAAGCACTCCAGGGCCATCGGCCACAAGTAGGAAGAGTCAGCAAGACGCACGCCATCGGGATTTATTCCACGGCCCGGTATTTATTTTTCAGAACGTGGAATAACCTCCAATGCCGGGCGTCTTCCTAGTCCACAGCGTAGTGACTAGCAGAACTTCATGAGCGAATTCGACGAACAACTGAGAGAAATCATTCCCAGATTGCGGCGCTTTGCCGTGTCGTTGACACGCAACGGCAGCAGCGCCGACGACCTGGTACAGGCCAGTCTGGAGCGGGCGCTGTCGGGTTGGGGCGACAAACGCGCCGACGGCGATCTGCGCGCCTGGCTGTTTTCGATCCTGTACCGGCAGTTTCTCGATGCGCATCGGCGTTCGCGGCGTTATGCGCGGATGCTCGAATTCTTCACCGGCCGCGATGACGCCGAGCCCTCGGTGGAACGCACCGTCATTGCCCAATCGACCCTGCAGGCCTTCGACCGACTGCCCACCGAACAGCGCGCGCTGCTGCTGATGGTGTCGGTGGAAGGCCTGACTTATAAGGAGGTCGCCGAAATTCTCGACGTCCCCACCGGCACCGTGATGTCGCGCCTGTCCCGTGCTCGCCAGGCCCTGCGCCAGCTCAGCGACGGGGAAATCAGCAGCCCTTCCTTGCGGATACTCAAATGATCAGTCTGCCCCCCAACGAACGTGACCTGCACGCTTACGTCGACCACCAGCTCAGCGAGGCCGACCGGCATGTGCTGGAAACCTGGCTCGCCAACCATCCAGACGAAGCAGCGCAGGTTCGCGCCTGGCAACAGGACGCCCAGTACCTGCGCGCCGCCCTCGGCGGTGCCTTGCAACAACCGGCCAATCCGGACCTCGATCCATCGCTGATCCGTCAGCGACTCAAACGCCAGTCGCGCCGCCAATGGGCCAGCGCGGCGGTGCTGCTGATTGCCGTCAGCCTCGGCGGTGTCGGAGGCTGGAAAGCCCGGGACATGACCGTGTTTCATCCCCCGGCACCGATGACGGACGCCTTGCAGGCGTACCGTTTGATCGCCCAGCAAGGGCTTCTGCCGGCGGACTACAAGGTCGATGGCGACGGCGACATCCAGCGCTGGCTCGACCGCTATTTCACTCAGGCCAATCGCCTGCCGGACCTGACGTCGGCCGGGTTTGCACCGGTCAGCGGCCGTCTGCTGAGTACCGATGAAGGCCCGGCGGCGATGGTGATGTATGAAGACCAGAGCGGGCACAAGGTCAGTTTCTACGTGCGTCCGCCGGGACCGAAAAATACCTTTCTGCCCCGGGGCAGCCGCCAGGACGGGGATCTGCAGGCCGAGTACTGGTCCGGCAAGGGCTACAACTATGCGATGGTCAGCCCGACCGATACCCCGGCGGCGAAAATGCTCAAGCAATCCGTGAGTTTCTAGCCGGTTCAGAACCCCACATCCAGCACCACATTGTCCAGGTAGGTTCCAGCGGGCGGTGTGGTCTGGTCGGTGTAGATTTTCGCGTTGTAATTGAAGATCTGGCTGCCGGTGCCCAGCCCGTTGCCGGGGTTGACCTCGGCATCGCTGCTGGCCCGGCGAGCCGCGCCGACACTGCCCCAACGGGTGGTCCCGGCGCTCTTGAAAATGTCGTAGGCCAGATAGTTGCTGCCGGAAATCATCCGCCGCCGCCCGCCGACACTCAGCGCATTCTGCCCGTCGTTCAGCCCCACGGTGTAGGCGCTGCCCTTGGTGCAGGCGAGGTTGATGGTCTGCCCGGTTACCGGAGTGAACGCGCTGACCACCGGCGCGCTGCCGAAGGCAATGTTCGGCGCGGTGATGGTGCAATCGTTGGACACCGTCAGGTTGACCGTCAGTGTCGTGGTGCCGCTGTTGATGTCGCGGCCCAGGCAAAGCCCGCCGATACCGATGCCCGAACAATAATTCCAGTTCCAGAAAATGCTCAGGGTCTCGGTATACACGCCGGCTGCCACGTTACTGCCGATGGTGGTACCGAAATAGAGCGGAACGGTTTTCGGCACCGTACCGCCGAGTAAACCGAGGGCATCGATGATGCCGTTGCGGGCGAAGTCATAGGCAGTGCCGCGCGTCAGCGGGTAACTGGTGCTGTTGTTGGCGTAGATCGTGTAACCGATCACGTCCCCGGTGGGCCCGAGCAAACCGCTCTGGGTCGAGGTGACGGTGGCCCAGAAATGATCATTGTTGGTCAACAGCGACAGCAGCGAACCGGTGCAACTCAAGCCTCCATTCAGGGTGGAACTGGGTTGTGAGGTAGTGCGCACCGCGATCGAACTGATGTTCCCGAACCCGGCCGGCGTGGTGGTGACCACCGAACACAGCGCCTGCGCCAGCCCCGGCAGCAGCAACAGCAGCCACAGAACAAGCCGCGCCCGGATCATTGGCACACCAGCGGGCCAATCAGCGGCACTTCGTCCTGCTGCAGATCAACGCTGAATTGCGCCTGGCAGGTCTTGCCGTCCGCCAGGGTGACCCGCAGCGAGTTCTGCGCCTGGAGATTTTCCAGATAGACCAGCCCGTCCCAACCGACCACCGTTCGCGTGCCACTCTGCTCGTGCAGCACGCCACTGCCCAGCGGCAACTCCTTCTGCTGCGCATCCACCAGCACGATGCTCGCGGCGATCACCCGGCTCAGCGGAAACTCCAGCAGATAGCCACTGCCCCGGCGTACGGCGACACGCTGTTCGACATTCGGGCTGCGCACGTTGGCCGGCAGGTTCAGCGGATCGATTTCGTACTTGCCGCGGTAATAGGCGCTGCTCCACGGCACCAGCAAGTGGCCGTTACGGTCGGTCTGGCCGACCTGCTGGTTCTCGTAACGCACCGGAATGTCCGCGTAGCCGTCGGTGCTGACCACCACGAACGCATCGTCGATGCGGTTGGCGGCGAACAATTGATCATCCATCCACACCAGCGACCCGCTGGCATCGGCCCAACGGGTTTCGGCGTCGGACGTCCCATAGACGCCCGCCTGCAATTGCACCGATTGCAGACGCCAGGTCACGTCGGCCTGGCGGTAATCGGCGCCGTCACCCTTGGCATAGCCGAGATTGAAGCCCACCCCGCCCTCAGACGGCACGGCGCGGCTGTAGTTGACCCGCTGCTGCGTCTGCCCGGTCTTGCTGCGTTCGCTGCTGATAGCCAGGCTGCCGCGCAGGTCGAACGGAATCACCAGTTGCGCCTGCACCGCCCAGTTGCTGTCGCCGATTTCGCGGTTGGCCGACAGGTAGAAACTGCTGTTGCGCCACAGCGGTTTGCTCCAGCTCAGGTTGAGCAACCGCGTGCGGGTTTCGTCTGCCGCACGAATGTCGAAATACCCGACGCCGAGACTGCCCCAGCGTTCAAGGTTGAGGCTCAGGGTCGCCTGCTCACTGCGCTTGCTGAGAGTGGTGTAAGGGCTGTCGACCACGGTCAGATCGGCGTAACGGTCCCGGCGTTGCAAACGCTGATAGGAAAAGCTGTAGCGCTGGCCGCTGTATTGATAACCGAGGCTCAGTTGCTGACCAACGTCGCCGTCGAAACGACTCTGGCTGATCGCGCTGTTGAGCACCCCGAAATTGCCCAGCCGCAAGTTGCCGCCCAGCCCGCCGAGAGTCAGAGAATCCGCCGCTTCGGCGTGGCTTTCCAGAGTAAAGGTGTCGCTGACGCCGTAACGCAGACTGCCCGAGGTCACGCCCGGCCCATAGCTGAAATCCTTCAGGCCGTAATCCCGGCGCAACGTACCGGCGGCCACCGAAAAATCGCTCAGGCCTTTTTGCAACAGGCTGCTGGTGACATAGAACGGCACCGTGGTCGACACCTGCCGGCCCAGCGCATCGGTCGTGACTACAACTGCCTCACCCGCGCCGTTGATAAACGGAATGTTGGTCAGGGTGTACGGCCCCGGTTGCAGGTCGGTGCTGCTGGATTTGTAGCCGTTGATGAACAGATCCACCGAGGACGGCACCGCCGCTTCCCCGGCGAACTGCGGCAGCGGATAGGTCACCAGATCCGGACGCACTGCAAAATCCCGCGAGAACTGCACGCCGCCCAGCCGCACCGAACTGCTCCAGGGCAAGGCGCCGCTGACCACGTCCCCGGCCTCATAAGTCAGCATCCGCTCGTCATCGGAGTAGCGCCAGGTGGTGTCGTAACGCAGATAGCCGTTGTCCAGCGTGCTGACCGCATCCCCCGACAGCGTGCGGCGATATTGCCCGGTGTTCGACAACGTGCCCCAACTGTCGAACACCCGCACCTCGTTCCACGCCGCCAGATAGGTGCCGGCGTCGTCGGTGTCATTGAGGTACAGGTCATAGTTGAACAAGGCGCCGAAACTGCTCAGCGCCGGGGTGCGCGGATAGACTTCACGGTTGCCGATGAACTGCTCCGGCAGCCAGTCCGGTGGCACGTCGAGCAGCAAGCGCTGGCTGACGCTGTCGTAGTCGCTGTGCAGGCCCGGCAGGCCGTCGAGATCGACTTCGGCACCGGCCTCTTCCGGCAGCCTCATGCCCGTGTCGCGCAACACACTGGCCGGCAGGAACAGGCGACCACCGCGCTGCTCCACCGCCACCACCCGGCCGGTATTCATCTGGTTGACCACCAGTTCCAGAAACAACTGTGCATCGCTGACGGCCTCCATGCCGCTGGGAGGCGGCGGCAGTTCGCCGGCCCCGGATGGATGAATGAACATCAGGCACCACGCGCCGGTCATGAGCCACAACGGACGCTGAATACGGCGAGCCCATCCCGGACTCATTAGCGTGTTACGTCCGTCAATGGACTGATTCCTCCTGAAACCGCTGGCGTCGAAGCCAGGCTTCGACATGGCTCGCTACGGCTATCGCGCCGGCGGAATGCTCTGCACCTTTGCCGCGCCGTTGATCCGTCCAGCCAATTCTCCCGCCACCGGTCCCGGTGCCGGCCAGCGCATCACCGCGCCGGGCAATACGTAGCCGAGCAATCCCTCGGCCAGCGGTTTGCTTTGACCGCCCTGTGTGACGGCCACATCAGTCAGCCGCGCATGCACCGCGCCCTGATTGCGCACTTCCACATAAGGACGACCCTCCACCGCCACCGTGCGCCAGCTCAATTGCGGCAGGCCGATGCCTTTGGGGTCACGCTGGCGGGCGCTGTCTTCCTTGCTCCACAGCCCAGCGCCATAGGCGAACAGTGGTACCGAGTAGCGCATCTGGAAGCGGATCGCCGCAGCGGTCTTGCCGTCTTCGGCGACGGGCGGCTGGGCCGAGGGGATTTCATCGATGATGATCCGGTACGCCAGCTCCTGGCCTGGCGGCACGTCCTTGGTGCGGGTCAGGCGCACCAGCTGTTTCTGGCCCGGCTCGATCTTCGCCACTGGCGGGCTGCCGATCACCTCGCGCTGATTGCGGTATTGCTCTTCGAAACCGCTCTGGCTCCAGCCGAACACGCGGATCTGCAGGTTGGCGGTTTCCGTGCCGCGATTTTCCAGCCAAAGCGCACTGGCCTGCTGATCGGCCTCCAGCACCGGATCGATCGGCCAGATCAGCACCGAACTGGCGGCCTGGGCCTTGAGTGTCCCGAACATGACCAGCGCCAGCACGGCGCAACACACGGACGAATAGCGTGACGTGAAAAACCCCATAAACCTGCTCCTTGTCATTTCACATCACCACGACAGCTGCACCTGCAACACATCGCTGTATGTCCCCCCGGGCTGATTGCCCGGCAATTGCACCTGACCGTAGATCGGCAGACTGATGTTGTTCGCATCGCTGTAGGCCACCGCCACACTCTGGCCGATACCCAGGCTCTGGCTGTACGCCGCATCGCGAAACAACGCATACGCCACCTTCGCGCTGCCTCCGCTGATCTGCATACGTCGCCCGCCGCTGTTGTACTGGCCGCCATCGACCGTCATGTTCAGCGCCACCCCTGGCGTGCATTGCAGCGTGACGCCGCCGGTCAACGCGACCTGCACCGTGCCGGTGGCCAGCGCCGAACGCGAACCGAAATTCAGCCCGCCATAGTTCGATACGCCCCCCACCACCAGACAGCCCGGCGTCACCGTGGCACTGACCTGAAAGCTCTGGCTGGTCACCGCCGCCAGCGGCAGCGGCAAACTGCCCGCACACAGCAGGAGCAGCGCCGCACAGCCATGCCGGCCCATGGCACTAGAACGTCAGTTCAACGGAAATCGTGTCGGTATAGGTGCCCGCCGGCAGCCCGGCCTTGCCCACCGCCTGACCGTAGATGTTCACGGTCTGCGCCACACCGGTGCTGGCGGCGAGATTGATCACCCCGTCGATGGCCAGCAATTGCGAGTGCCCGGCGTCGGTGTACAGGTCATACGGCACGTAGTTGGCGACCCCGTCGTACAGCGCGCGAGTACCGCCCGGCGAGAGCCCGTCATGGGCGCCGGCCCGGACCTTGACCGTCGGCGTGGTGCCGGCCGAGCACAGGATCGACAGCGCCCCGCCCCCGCCGCCCAGCACCTGCCCGGTGGCCGTGGTGAACAGGCTGTTGGCGGTGCCGAAGTTCAACGCACCGAAGTTCAGCCCGGTAGAACCGCCGGAACCGTTGACCTGGCAACTGCTGATCAGGATCAGGCTGGAGGTGATCTGGCCGGTGACCGTGGTGGCGGCATTGACGCTGGAAGCGAGCGTCAGGCCGAGCAACGACAAACCTATCCTTGATGCAATCGTACGCATGGTGTCCGTCCTCTACGGGGTTACCAGTCGAGCGTCACCGTCAGGGTGTCGGTATAGACACCGGCCGGTACCGCACGGGTGTTCGCCACCACCGAGCCAAATACCGGAATGGGTATCTGTGCGCCGCTGGTGACAGCGAAATTGTGTTGTTGACCGATGCTGTAGCTCTGGCTGCCGGAGGCATCGAGGAACAGCTGATAGGGAAGTGTCTGGCGACCGTTGCTCAGCCGGCGTGTGGTGCCGTCACCATGAGTGCCGCCATCGATGGTCACGGTGAACCCGGTGACCGAGGGGTTGCAGGCGACATTCAAATGGCCGCTGCCTGCTTCGCTGAGGCTGGCCTTGATCGGTGCGTTCCAGGTCGGGCCCTGCTGGCCGAAATCGAGAGAGCCCAGCCCATCCACCGGGCTGGCGGGGCTGGTGGCGTTAGTCACTTCGCAGCCGGCAATCAGCGTCAGCCGCGCAAGGATCTGCCCACTGACCGCCGCCGACGCGACCTCGGTGAACAACAGCAATGTGGCTGTGGCGATTACCCGCCCGTGTCTGCCCATCATTGAGCCCCTACTCCTTCAGGATCACTCGACCACTGCGCTCGTCATTGAACGCCCTTCCCTGCGCCACCCGGCTCCACCGAGTGGCTGAAAAAACTCCGCGATCACCAGGTGACCGTCACCTTCACCAGATCCGAATACCGGCTGACCCGTGGCACTTCGGCCATCCGCTCGATCCGCCCGTATAACGGCAAGTCCACTGTGCCGCTGTCCGGCACCCGGCCGCTGACCGGCACATCCACCACCAGCGGCACCCGTCGCGCGGCGTCCTGATACAGGCGATAAGGAATCGGCTTGCTGCCGGCCTCTCCCGCCATGTAGCGCACCTCGCCGACGCCACCGTGCAGGCCGCCATCGACGCGCAACTGGTACGGGGTGTCCGGGTTGCATTCCAGACGTGGCATGCGCGAATTCGTGAGCGCCGCACCGAGTGGCCCCTCCCGGTCGCCGAGCCGCGCCGTGGTGCCGAAGTCGAGCACGCCCAGTTGTTCGATACAGGCCTCGCGTTGCTGGCCGATCAACTGGCAACCGCGCTGCACATCGACCCGCACCTCGACCTGAAGGTCGGCGGCGTGGACCGGTACCGCGAGCCCGCCCAGCAATGCCCAGACCATCCCTGCATTCACCGCCCGTTCCTTGATGGCGACAGCGTCTCTGTCGTTACAGTGTTTCAGGTTAGCAACGGACGCCGATTGCGCCAGTCGATTGGATCCAGTCACCGGCCGGGATTTGTTTCGAAAGGTTGGCAACACGTCGATTTAAAGTGTTGAAAAATCCTGTACACGCCGCAGATTGCTCTCCGGAAAAACGATAAAGCGCAGTGGAAGCAAAACTACCCGTCTGGTTAAACTACCCCGCCGCGCTCGGGGGGAGCCGGCCCGATGATGACGGAGTGATTGCAGTGCCCGCCCGACCGCCCGACCGTTCGCGTCTGACTCAGCGCTGGTCAGCCTTGCGCCATTTCTTCGGCAAACGCTCCGTTACAAGCGCGGGCCAGTGCGCCGCCAGCGCGCAATCGGTACGTGACTATTTCCGGCAAAAGGCCCATGGCCAGGGCTACACCCTCAGTCACAGCCAGCAACGGGTCATCGACTGCATGGCCCATCAGGCCGGCCTGTTGTTCGGCACCCCTGCGCAAACCCCGCCCAGCCTGTATCTGCACGGAGCGGTCGGGCGCGGCAAGAGCTGGTTGCTGGACGGATTCTTCCAGGCGTTGCCGATCCAGCAAAAGCGCCGTCTGCATTTCCATGGATTCTTTGCCCAGTTGCATCAAGGCATGTTCGAGCATCGCGACCGCGACGACGCCCTCGCCGTTACTCTCGATGCGTTACTGATGGACTGTCGGGTGCTGTGTTTCGACGAATTTCATGTGCATGACATCGGCGATGCGATGCTCATCACCCGCCTGTTCAAGGCGCTGTTCAAGCGCGGAATCCTGTTGCTGGTGACCTCCAACTACCCGCCCGAAGGCTTGCTGCCCAACCCGCTGTACCACGCGCGGTTCAAACCGGTGATCGACCTGATCAATGCGCGCATGCAGGTCATGGAAGTCGGCGGCCCGCACGATTACCGCAGCCAGGCGCGTCGTCACGCGCATCAGGTATTCACCCAGGGCCATTACGTCTGGCCGGCCACCTCGGCGCAGCGCCTCGCCTTGAACCTGCCGCCCCTCGATGCCGCGCCGTTGCCTCTGGCGGTCGGCAGCCGGCATTTGCAGGCGCGGCTGTGCGAGGACCGGCGCGTCGGTTTCACCTTCAAAGACCTCTGCGAACAGCCCACAGCGGTGATGGATTATCTGGAACTGTGCCGGCGCTTCGACCACTGGATCATCGACGAACTGCCGGAACTGGGAGAATGTTCGATCGCCGCCCAGCAGCGCTTCATCAACCTGATCGACGTGCTATACGACCAGGACAAGCACCTGACCCTGCTCGGCCAGCTCCCCTTACACGAAAGCCTCGGCGGCCAGGCGATCGATCTGGCCCGCACCCGCAGCCGGCTCGGGCAATTGCGCGAAGTGCACGAACCGGGCTGATTTGCCGTTATCATGCGGCCCATTTCCGGCGCCCTGCGCCTTCTCGATAGCGATCCTTTTCATGCACACCCTTGCACAACTGCGCGCCGGCGAACTGTCGGGCATCACCCGGCTGGATCTGGCCGAAGGCTTGAGCGAATTTCCGCCGGAGATTTTCAACCTGGCCGACACGCTGGAAGTGCTCAACCTCAGCGGCAATGCCCTGAGCAGCCTGCCGGATGACTTGCACCGTCTGACGCGCCTGCGCGTGCTGTTTTGCTCCGACAATCAGTTCACGCAACTGCCAACGTGCCTGGGCCAGTGCCAGGCGCTGACGATGATCGGATTCAAGGCCAACCGGATCGCTCAAGTGCCCGGCGCGGCGCTGCCGCCAAATCTGCGCTGGCTGATCCTCACCGACAACGCCATCGAAATCCTGCCCACGGAACTGGGCGAACGTCCGCTGTTGCAAAAACTCATGCTCGCCGGCAATCGCCTGCGCACCCTGCCGCCGTCACTGAGTCAGTGCCATCGGCTGGAGCTGATCCGCATCGCCGCCAACCAGTTGACCGAATTGCCACAATGGTTGCTGACCCTGCCGAGCCTGACCTGGCTGGCCTACGCCGGCAATCCGCTGGAAACCGAAGCCGATGCCGCCGCGCTCAACAAAGCGCCCCTGATCGACTGGTCGGCGCTGCAATTGGAGCAACGGCTGGGCGAAGGTGCCTCCGGGGTCATTTACCGGGCGCAGTGGCAACCCGCGAATCAGCCCGCCACGCCCGTGGCAGTCAAGTTGTACAAGGGCGAGATGACCAGCGACGGCTCGCCGCTGCATGAAATGAACGCGTGCATCACCGCCGGGCTGCACCCGAACCTGATCCGTGTCGAAGGCCGCATCGACCAGCATCCCGACGGCCAGCAGGGCCTGGTGATGCAGTTGATCGATCCGAGTTATCGCAACCTGGCCGGACTGCCGAGCCTGGCGTCCTGTTCACGGGATGTGTATGCCGATGATTGCCGCTTCAGTGCCGACGTTGCGCTGCGCTTTGCCCGGGGCATCGCCTCGGTCGCCGGGCATCTGCACCGTCACGGCATCACCCATGGCGATCTTTACGGACACAACATTCTGTTGAACGATCAGGGCGACTGTCTGCTGGGGGATTTTGGCGCGGCGTCGTTCCATGCCACGGAGGACACGCCTGAAACCCGCGCGCTGCAACGCCTCGAAGTGCGTGCGTTCGGGATTTTGCTGGGGGAACTGCTGGCGCGCATCGACTCGGGGTTGAGCAATGAACAGCGTCAGGTGCTGGAAGCTCTGGAACAGCGCTGCTGTCAGCCGGATGTGCTGGCGCGACCGGGGCTCGGCGAAATCAGCCAGGCGTTGCAGGACGCCTGAAAAAAATCGCAGCCCGAGGGCTGCGATTTTCTAGTGTGTCAGCCGGCCAGACCGACGAACATGTCCTGCACGTCGTCATGGTTGTCCAGGCCTTCGAGGAACGCCTCGACTTCAGCCATTTGCTCATCGCTCAGGCCGCTGACCGGGTTCTTCGGCTGGTAGCCCAGTTTGGCCGACAGCACGGTGAAGCCTTGTTCCGGCAGGGCTTTCTGCACCGAGTCCAGGTCAGTCGGGTCGGTCAGGAACAGGGTCGCGCCCTCTTCGCCCGGCTCGAAATCCTGGGCGCCGGCTTCGATCGCGGCCATTTCCGGATCGGCGTCCGGGGTGTCCGGCGACGCTTCGATCATGCCGACATGGTTGAAGTCCCAGGCAACGGAACCGGATGCACCCAGTTGGCCCTTGCGAAACGCCACGCGGATTTCCGCCACGGTGCGGTTGATGTTGTCAGTGACGCACTCGACGATCAGCGGCACCTGATGCGGCGCGAAGCCTTCGTAGGTCACGCGATGGTACTGAACGGTTTCGCCCAGCAGGCCAGCACCCTTCTTGATGGCACGGTCCAGGGTTTCCTTGGGCATCGAGGCTTTCTTGGCCTGTTCGACCACCAGACGCAGGTGTGCGTTGGTGGCGGTATCGGCACCGTTACGCGCAGCAATGGTGATTTCCTTCACCAGTTTGCCGAAGATCTTGCCCTTGGCGTTGGCTGCCGCTTCTTTGTGTTTAACCTTCCACTGTGCGCCCATTACTCACTCTCTTGATCTGTGGCGCCGAGACATCTATTGGCCGACGCATGGCGCCAAGTTTATACGGCCTAAAGTCGGCAATCGACCAAAAATTCCGATGCGCATCGACATCTTCTACGCGCCTTGTAGGGCGATTCTGAAAAACCGGTTTGCCACGTCCATTCAACGTCGCGCTTTCGTACCCTCTGTGGCCCGTATTGCCTGAACAGAGCCCGCCCGAATGCTCAATGACAAGGAAAGTCCGTTTTCGCTGACCCTGGCCGAAGGCGGGATAAGCCTGCCGGTCCTGCGCTTCAGCGGTCATGAAGCGCTGAATCAGCCCTATCGGTTCGAAATCGAAGTCATGGGCCTGGCGCCCGCCTGGTCACCCGGCACGCTGCTGCATCAGGCGGCGTTTCTGCACCTGGATGACGACCACGGGATTCACGGCATCATTCAAAGCGCCAGTTGCGAACACCGCGCAACGCACCGGATCGCCTATCAACTGGTACTGATGCCGCATCTGCAAGCGCTGGAGCAACATCCCGTACGCCGGGTCTTCACGCAACTGAGCGTGCCGGCCATCCTTGAACAACTGCTCAGCGAACATCATCTACCGGCCCACAGTTACCGGATCGAGATGACCGTCGGCCACTACCCGCCGCGCCCGTTCTGCATTCAGTACGAGGAAACCGATCTGGCCTTTTTGCAACGGCTTTGTGAGGAGGAAGGCATCCACTATCACTTCGAACATCAGCCGGACGGCCATGTGGTGGTATTCGCCGATGACAGCCTGAGCCTGCCGCAGCAACCGACGGCGATTGCTTTCAACACGCAGATCGATGCGCCGGCAACCGGCCTCAGCAGCCTGTTCCAGCGCCATGAGGCGGTGCTGCCTCAGATTCCTGCCGGCGTGCGTGAGCGAGGGCATTCGATTACGGGCCAGGAGGCCGCCAATCACACGCTGGGCAGTGCCGTCGCCCCACCGGGATTTCTGCCGACTGCGCAACGTCACGCGGCCCAGCGCAGTCGCCGTTTGCTGGAACGCCAACGCTGCCGGTCACGCTCGATTCAGGGCCGCAGCGATTGTCCGCGACTGCTCAGTGGGCGCCTGTTGCAAGTCATGGAGCACCCGGTAAACGCGTTCAACGAGCAGTGGCTGATCACCGACCTGCGTCATCAAGGCCAGCAACCTTCGATTCTCGATCCGGTGCCGACGGTTCGCCGCTATCACAACGACTTCACCGCGCTGCCCTGGTCGACCCCGTTTCGCCCGCCGCCTAAACAACTGCGTCCTGGCATTCCGGGGTATCAGCCGGCACAAGTGCTCGGCGCGCCGGGGCAACCGGCGCAAGTGGACGATCTGGGGCGGATCGCCGTCCGGTTATGGCCTGACCAACCTGATGCCAGCGCAAGCGAAGGGCTGTGGTTGCCGGTGGTCATGCCCCACGTTGGCGGCGGCCTGGCTCGGGAAAATCTGCCCTGCGCCGGCAGCGAGGTCTGGGTGAGTTTTCTCGACAGCGATCCCGACCGGCCGATCCTCTGCCTCGACGCCTGCCGCCCCCGAACGTCGCAGCCCACAGAAACCGAGCCCGACGACGACCTCTTGCTCGACTGGCTGCTCAACCGCTCCGCCCCACCGCGCTGACGATCAACCTTTGTCGGCCTTGCCCGCCGCCGCTGCAAATTTCGCCAGACGCACATCAAGATGCCGGGGCCGCCGACCGTGATCCTCGGCGCGCTCCTTGCGGCGAATGGCGTTGCGCACCATCAGCGAGCCGAGGTAACGAATCGGTTCCGGCGGAAAATAGCCCAGCGGCCCGTTGACCAGCGGCGAGCGCGTCCACGGGTTGTCGAGGCCCTGCACCAGCGAAGCGAGAATCTGCCCGCCCATGTGGCACGGCCCGACACCGCTGCCGGAATAACCAAAACCGTAGAAAACGTTACCGCTGGCACTCATCTGGCCGAAGAACGGCAGGCCGGTGACCGAGCGATCCGAAGGGCCGTTCCAGGTTGCGTCGACTTTCACATCGGCGAACGCCGGGAAGAAATCGTCGAGGCTGCGCTTGAGCAACCCGGTATAGGGCGATGGCTGGTCGAACACCGGCAGCATCCGCCCGCCGTAAGCGAAGGTATTACCGCCCTTGCCGAGCATGATCCGACCGTCCGGGGTGTTGTGGTAGTAGTGCACGAAAATCCGCGAATCGAGCACGGTGACGCCGCTGGTCAAACCGATTTCCTGCAACAGATCCGGACGCGGTTCGGTGATCAGCATGTCGCTGGAAACGATCGCCACGCTGCGCTCGAACTGCGGAAAAGCACGGGCCATCCACGCATTCATCGCCAGCACCACGCGATCGGCGGTCACACAGCCGTTCGCGGTGTGAATGCGCGCCGGACGCCCCTCTTCCAGCCCGGTCATCGCTGTGCCTTCATGAATACGCACGCCCAGTTGCAACGCCACCCGGCGCAAGCCGCGTACCAGTTTGCCCGGCTGCACGCTGGCGGCGGCCGGCGAGAACCAGCCTTCCAGGTGCTTTTCCGAGCCGGCCATGCGCTGTACATCGGCGACCGGCCGCTGGGTAAACGAGTTGATGCCGTTGCGCTCCAGCGCTGCAATCACCGCATCGGTGGAGCCGCACTGCGCGCGGTTGGTGGCGGTGTAAAGCGTGCCGTCGAGGCGGTAATCGGCATCGACGCCGTATTGCTCGCAGAACTCGCCGATGGCGTGGATGCTGCGCTCCGATTCCTTGACCAGCCGCACCGCTTCCTCGACGCCGAACAGCCGCTCGAGGGTGAAATACTTCGCCGACCATGACAGCGCACAGCCGCCATTGCGCCCACTGGCGCCGGCGCCGCAGATGTCAGCCTCGATCAGCACAACATCGAGTTCGGGGTTCTGCTGCTTGAGCATGATCGCCGTCCACAACCCGGTGTAACCGCCGCCGACGATGCACACATCGGTGCGCACATCGCCTTGCAGCGGCGGGCAAGGTTCGGACGTGTCGAGCTGCAAAGCCTGCTCCAGCCAAAACGGTCTCATGAAAATTCTCCAGTCAGTCGGCCACGGCACAGCCTGCCGCGAACGCCGCAGCAGGCCGCGAGGCAGGGTTTATTCAGTTACGCAGGGGTTTGATGGTCAGGGCGCGATTGGGTACGTAGGCACGCGGTTCCATGACGCCGACCGGGCGGCTGTTCCAGTGCGGAATCAGCACCAGCGCCGAGAACAGCGCACAACCGGCGAACACGATGAACACCGTCACCGAGTCGAAGTAACCCGGCAGCAAACCACCGAGCACCGCACCGACCGAGCCGCAGCCGTTGACGAATCCCGCCGCCGTGGCGCCGGCCTTGGCCTTGCCGAAATCGATGGCGGCGGCGCCGCTGATCATCGAGTCCGGGCCGTACAGGGTCAGGCCCATGACGAACAACAGTGCCACCACCAACATCACGCTGCCGGTGTGCAAGGCGCCCATGAACAGCGCGAGGGTCACGGTCAGCGCCAGCAGACTCAACACGCAGGCCGGCATGCGGCGGGCGCCGAACAGTTTGTCCGAGGCCAGGCCGATCATGATCGGCCCCAGCAGCCCGGCCAGTTCAAACGCGGTGGGAATGATCGCCGCGCCGACCTTGCCGACCGAGGGCATCTGTTCGAACACGATCACCGGCCCCCACAGCAGAATCGCGTAACGCGCCGGTTTCAACAGGAAATACGCCAGACCCAGCACCAGCACCGTGCGGTTGCGCAGGATTTCCTTGAGTGGCTCCCAGACGCTGAGTTTGCTGTTGGCTTCGGCCTCTTCGGCGCTGATGACCGGCTCCGGCTCCACGGCGGGCAGGCCAACGTCTTCCGGCTTGTCGCGCTGAAAGATAAAGAACAACACCGCCACCACCGCGACCACCGCCGCGCTGGAAATGAACGCCGCGTGCCACGAACCGATCAGCGTGTACGCCCACCAGCCGGCGAACGGCGACGCCACCAGACCGCCGAATGCATAACAGGAACTCCACAACCCGAGCACTCGCCCGCGTTGTTCGGAGGGGAAGAAACTGCCGAGGTTCTTGCACAGCCCCGACCAGCCGGTGGACTGCGCCAGCCCCTGAATCAGCATGCAGGTAGCGAAGATCGGCAAGGTGGCGAAGCTGCCCATCACCAGCGCCGCCGCAGCGGAAATCAGCAAACCACCGAGCACCACAACCCGTGGGCCGAAGCGGTCGGCGAGCATGCCCCAGGTGAACTGGCCGATGGCGTAGGCCGCCAGGTAAATCGCATCGAGGTTGGCCATGGCCATTTTGTCGAGGGTGAAGCTGGGGTCTTCGGCGATGCCCAGTTTGGCCACCGAAAAGGCTTTGCGGGTGAAATAGAACGCGGCGTAAGCGAGCCAGGTGACAGCGAAGATCTGCATGCGCCAACGCGCAATGGTGCCGATGTGCTTGTTCATTGTGGTTCTGACCTCAGGGTGTGAGTGTGCCGGCAGAATCGATGAGTAAACGCCTGTGTTTTTTATTGTTGAGCACTGCGATATCACCCCGTCCCTTCGGCGATACCGGTCAGATGAGTCCTGGTGTTGCACGCACAGGCTCATGGCCAGCGTCGCTGCCCGACCGGGCAGTCAGCGTTGGCGTGAGCCGATCAAAGCAATTACTGTTTAATAAATAAAATCGATTTATCGTATTTCACACATAAGCTCAGCTTGTTACTGAACTTCGCCTGTAAACGAGGAATCAGCCATGTCGGTTTCCCACGCTCAGCTCAAAGCCTTTCACGCCGTGGCCGTGCACGGAAGCTTCACCAAGGCCGCCGAGCGGCTTTATCTGACGCAGCCGGCTATTTCCGACCAGGTGCGCAAGCTGGAAGAACGCTTCGGCGTGTTGCTGTTCCATCGCAACAAACGCTCGGTACGCCTGACGGATCTCGGCGAACGCTTGCTGGCGATCACCCAGCGTCTGTTCGTGGTCGAGGCCGAAGCCCAGGAGCTGTTGCAGGAATCCCAGGCCTTGCAGACCGGCAGCCTGATTCTGGCGGTGGATGCCCCGGTGCATGTGTTGCCGCAGATCGCCCGGTTTTGTGAGCGCTATCCGGGGATCAGCGTCAAGATCGAAACCGGTAACACCGATGAATCGCTGTTTCGACTGTTCAACTATCAGGCTGATCTGGCGTTGCTCGGGCGTGATGTCAGTGATGAACGTTTGTTGTGCGTACCGCTGCGCAACGATCCGATGGTGGCGTTTGTCTCGCGCCATCACCCGTGGGCCGAGCGTGAATCGATCTGCCTGGAAGATCTGGACGACACGCCGCTGGTACTACGAGAACACGGCTCGGTGACCCGCCAGACCCTGGAAGAGGAAATGGCCCGCGCCGGTTTCCGCATCCGTCCCGCGATTCAGGTCGAAGGCCGGGAAGCGGCGAGGGAGGCGGTGGTGGTGGGGATTGGCGTGGGCGTGGTGTCGGCGGCGGAGTTTGGCGCGGACTCAAGGGTTTGTGCGCTGCCGATCACTGATTGCACCCGCCGATTGACCGAGACACTGGTGTGCCTGCGCGAGCAGAGTTCGCGGCGGGTAGTGGCGACGTTTCTCGAGATGGTGCGCGAGAGTCTTGTTCAGACCGGCGCCAACCCGAAAAACGCCTGAATCAAGCGCAACTCCCGCCGCCGCTCCACGCAGCCGATCATGTGCCGATTGACCAGCCCCTCTCCCGCAATGGGAATCGCGACGACACGAGGATCGTGGCTGACCTCCACCGACGACACCACCCCAACCCCCAGTTCAGCCGCCACCGCTTCCGTCACCGCCTCGCGACTGTCCAGTTCCAGCAACACCCGTGGGCTGACCGACGCCTGCGCACAGGCCTGATCAAACGTGCGCCGGGTAATCGAACTCGGCTCGCGCAACACCATGATCACCTGATCCAGCTCCTTGAGCCTGACCTCGCCGGAACGTGTCGCCCACGGATGCCCCGCCGGCACCAGCGCGCAGATTCGCGATTCGCTCAGCGCTTGCAGATGCAGGCCCTTTCGCGGTTCGACTTCGGTCAGCACCGCCACATCAGCGTGCTCGGACAACAATGCCGCCAACGTTTCCTGAGCGTTGCCCAACCGCAGATTCACCGTGATCCCCGGATAGCGCGCCCGCAGGCTGGCAAGCATCGGCATGACCATGTGCGGACCGTCCGCCGCCACCTCAAGTCGTCCGGTCAGCAACTGCCGATTGGCTTCAAGCAGCGCCTGAGCCTCTTCGGCCATGCCGAACATTGCCCGGGTGATTGCCGCCAGTTTGGTGCCCTCCTCCGTCAGCTCGACCCGGCGCGCCGTCCGTCGCAACAGCGTGATCTGGTAATGCTCCTCCAGCGCCTTGATGTGCCCGGTGACCGCCGGCTGGCTGATGAACAACCGCGCGGCGGCACGGGTGAAGCTGCCTTCCCGGGCCACGGCGTCGAAGGCGCGGAGCTGGAACAGGTTCATGGATAACCCTCACTGATAGCTGGCATAACAACAAACAATTTGATTGATGATCCGCCGAATTGCAACGTATGCCCCGTAGCTTCATCCCACAGCGCTATCGCGAGGACACACGAATGAGTACTGCCGCACCCATCCTGCTCACTCCCGGCCCGTTGACCACCTCGGCCCGCACCCGCCAGGCGATGATGGTCGACTGGGGTTCATGGGATGACCGCTTCAACCAACTGACCGCCAGCCTGTGCGAGCAACTGCTGGCGATCCTCAACGGCGCCGACAGCCACCACTGCGTACCTTTGCAGGGCAGCGGCACCTTCGCCGTCGAAGCCGCGATCGGCACCCTCGTCCCCCGCGACGGCAAGGTGCTGGTGCTGATCAACGGCGCCTACGGCAAGCGTCTGGCGAAAATCTGCGAAGTGCTGGGCCGCTCGTTCAGCACCTTCGAAACCGCTGAAGACGAACCGACCACCGCCGCCGACGTCGACCGCCTGCTGCGTGCCGACAGCGACATTACCCACGTCGCGCTGATCCATTGCGAAACCAGCACCGGCATTCTCAATCCGCTGCCGGAAATCGCCCAGGTCGTCGAGCAACATGGCAAACGTCTGATCATCGATGCCATGAGCTCCTTCGGCGCACTGCCGGTGGATGCGCAAAAAGTCCCGTTCGATGCGCTGATCGCCGCATCGGGTAAATGCCTCGAAGGCGTGCCGGGCATGGGTTTCGTGTTTGCCCGCAAGGAATCCCTGGCCGCAGCCGCCGGCAATTCGCATTCGCTGGCGATGGACCTGTTCGACCAGCACAGCTACATGAAAAAGACCGGCCAATGGCGCTTCACCCCGCCGACCCACGTGGTCGCGGCGCTGCACGAAGCGCTGCTGCAATACAACGAAGAAGGCGGTCTGCCGGCGCGACATGCGCGCTACGCCGCCAACTGCCAGGCGCTGATGGAAGAGATGGGCAAACTCGGCTTGCGCAGTTTCCTGCCGGCCGCGATTCAGGCGCCGATCATTGCGACCTTCCACGCACCGAAAGATTCGCGCTACCAGTTCAAGGACTTCTACGAACGGGTCAAGGCCAAGGGTTACATCCTCTACCCCGGCAAGCTGACCCAGGTCGAAACCTTCCGCGTCGGCTGCATTGGCCACGTCACCCCGGCGCAGATGCGCGAAGCCGTCGCGGCGGTGGGTGAAGTGCTGCGCGAGATGGAAGTGCTCGACATCTGATTCACCCGGCCCGTTCCCTCATTTGAATTGCATTGCCCACACACAGGATTCTGACCAACATGAACTACAACAACCCTACCCAGCTGCAAGCCGCCATCCTCGACTGGGCCGGCACCGTGGTCGACTTCGGCTCCTTCGCACCGACCCAGATCTTCGTCGAAGCCTTCGCCGAGTTCGACGTCCAGGTTTCCATCGAAGAAGCCCGTGGCCCGATGGGCATGGGCAAGTGGGATCACATCCGCACCCTGTGCGATCAGCCGCAGGTTGCCGAGCGTTATCGCAAGGCGTTCGGCCGCACCCCGACCGACGATGACGTGACCGCGATCTACAACCGTTTCATGCCGCTGCAGATCGAAAAAATCGCCGAGCATTCGGCGCTGATTCCCGGCGCGCTGGAGACCATCGCCAACCTGCGTCAGCAAGGGATCAAGATCGGTTCCTGCTCCGGTTATCCGAAGCAGGTGATGGACAAGGTCGTGGCACTGGCCGCCACCAACGGCTACATCGCCGACCACGTCGTCGCCACCGACGAAGTGCCGAACGGCCGCCCATGGCCTGCCCAGGCCCTGGCCAACGTGATTGCGCTGGGCATCGACGATGTCGCCGCCTGCGTGAAGATCGACGACACCGTGCCTGGCATTCTCGAAGGCCGTCGCGCCGGGATGTGGACCGTGGCGCTGATCTGTTCCGGCAACGCGCTTGGCCTGGATTACGAAGGCTATCGCGCACTGGGCAGCGACGCGCTGGCCAGCGAACGCAAGCGCATTCACGCGCTGTTCGAAGGTTCGCGCCCGCACTACATGATCGACACCATCAGTGATCTGCCGGAAGTGATCGCCGACATCAACAAGCGCCTGGCCAACGGCGAGATGCCGCAAAGCAGCTGATTGCAACCATCGCGGCAAACAAAAACGCCAGTGTCTGCCCGACACTGGCGTTTTTTCATGGGTGTTTTCAGTCAAATCGCTGACTCAGCTCAGTGAAAGCTTTTTTAGCCTCGGGCAAACGCGCCAAAGGGGATTACAGTTAAGGCATGCCGTCGCAGAACGGCACGCTTGAGCCCTGAACCGTGAGGAACGCCGTATGCCGTGGACAAATTCCGAATCCCGTTACAGCACCGTGTCGATCCTGTTGCACTGGCTGATGCTGGTGCTGTTGGTGCTGGTGTACGCCAGCATGGAATTGCGCGGGCTGTTTCCCAAGGGCAGTGGTGGTCGCACGCTGATCCGCGAAGTGCATTACATGCTCGGGCTGACCGTGTTCGTGCTGGTCTGGTTTCGCCTGTTCGCCCGCAGCCTGGGCCCGGCGCCGAAAATCTTCCCCGCTTCGCCACAATGGCAAACCACCCTCGCACGCCTGATGCACTGGGCCTTGTACCTGTTCATGATCAGCATGCCGATCCTCGGCTGGCTGATCACCAGCGCCGAAGGTCATCAGGTGATGTTCTACGGTTTCGACCTGCCGTTGCTGGTGAGTGAAGACAAGGCGTTCGCCAAAGACGTTGAACACTGGCATGTACTGATCAGCACCGTCGGCTACTGGCTGATCGGCCTGCATGCGCTGGCGGGGATCTATCACCATTACGTGGTGCGCGATAACACGCTGCTGCGGATGATGCCCAAGCGCAGCCAGGGTTAACCGTCAAAGCCGCGCCGGCCCTGCAAGCCGCCGGTGTGGACGAAGATCAAGCGTGAACCCCGGGCAAAGCGGCCCGCCTCGATCTGTTGTTTGAGCGCCAGCAAGGCTTTGCCGGTGTACAGCGGTTCGAGGGGAATACCGCTGGCCTGTTCGGTTTGCGCGATGAATTCAAGCAACGCCGGATCGACCTTGGCGAAACCGCCACGGCTGGCGTCGATCAGTTCGTAGCCTCCGGCCTCACCCACAATCGCCTCGGCATTGGCTGCGACGCCGTGATCGTCGGGCACAGCCATTGCGCCGTACACCGCATGTTGTCCGGCCTCGGCCAACACCAATCCCGCGAGCGTGGTGCCCGTGCCGCAGGCCAGCCACCAACCGTGGTAGTCGTCCCAGCCGAGCTTCCCGAGTTGGTTAATGACCTGCTCCTTCAATGACGCGCAACCCTGCGCGCCCGGCAAACCGCCGCCCCCTTCGGGCACCGGATGCAGCGTCGAATATTGCGCAAGCCAAGGCTGCCAGAACCCCGGCTCGTGCCGCGCCCGATAACCGCCGTAACCGAGCCAGTGCAACTGCATGCCGAAATCCTGCAGATCCCTGACCGTCGGCGTGTCCTGCGGATGCCCGCGCAGCAAACCGACCGTGGCGAATCCCAGGCGTTTGCCGGCAGCCGCCAGTGCATGCAGATGATTGGAGTGTGCACCGCCCAGGCTGATGATGCCTTCGGCACCCGCGCGGTCGGCGACTTTGAGATGTTCGACGAGTTTGAACCACTTGTTGCCGCTGATCAGCGGATCGATCCGGTCGAGACGCAGGATCGCGACTTCAATGCCGGCGGCGGTGAGCCAGTCCAGATGAAGCGGTTCGAGGGGGGCTGGGGCCAGCCAGTCAGTGGGAGGCAGAAACATGAAGGCCGGCTCAGTGCAAAGAGCCGGCATTCTAGGGTGGATCAGAGCTCGGCGGCCAGACGCGAGCCCTGATTGATCGCACGTTTGGCATCCAGCTCGGCCGCCACATCGGCGCCGCCGATCAGGTGCACGTTCTGCCCGGCTTCGACCAGACCGTCGTGCAGCTCGCGCAGTGGATCCTGGCCGGCGCAAATGACGATGTTGTCGACCGGCAGCACTTGCGGCTCGCCGGTTTCACCGATGCGGATGTGCAGGCCTTCGTCGTCGATCTTCAGGTATTCGACGCTGTTGAGCATCTGCACCTGCTTGTTCTTCAGACCGGTGCGGTGAATCCAGCCGGTGGTTTTGCCCAGGCCGTCGCCGACCTTGGACTTCTTGCGTTGCAGCAGGAACACGTCGCGCGCCGGTGCGTGCGGTTCAGCCTTGATCCCGGCCACGCCACCACGGGCTTCCAGATTCGTGTCGATGCCCCACTCTTTCCAGAACGCGGCGCGATCCTGACTGGTGGCCACGCCTTCATGGACGAGGAATTCCGAGACGTCGAAACCGATACCGCCGGCGCCGATCACCGCTACGCGCTTGCCGACCGGTTTGCGCTCGAGCAGCACATCCAGATAGCTCAACACTTTGGCGTTCTCGACGCCCGGAATCGCCGGCAGACGCGGCGCAATGCCGGTCGCCAGAATGACTTCGTCGTAACCGCCTTCGACCAGTTTTGCCACGTCGACGCGGGTGTTCAGGCACACCTCGACGTTGGTGGTCTGCAGTTTGCGTTTGAAGTAGCGCAGGGTTTCGTAGAACTCTTCCTTGCCAGGCACACGTTTGGCGACGTTGAACTGGCCACCGATTTCGCTGGCCGAATCAAACAAGGTCACCTGATGCCCACGCTCGGCGGCCACGGTGGCGGCGGACAGACCAGCAGGACCGGCACCGACCACCGCGATTTTCTTAATCTGCTTGACCGGCAGGTAATTAAGTTCCGTCTCGTGGCAGGCACGCGGGTTGACCAGGCAGCTGGTGAGCTTGCCGCCGAAGGTGTGATCGAGGCAGGCCTGGTTGCAACCAATGCAGGTGTTGATTTCGTCGGCGCGGCCTTCGGCAGCCTTGTTGACGAAGTCCGGGTCGGCGAGGAACGGCCGCGCCATCGAAACCATGTCGGCATCGCCTTCGGCGAGGATCTGCTCGGCGACTTCCGGGGTGTTGATGCGGTTGGTGGTGATCAGCGGAATCTTCACCGAACCACGCAGCTTGGCCGTGACCTTGCTGAACGCCGCACGCGGCACTTTGGTGGCGATGGTCGGGATCCGCGCTTCGTGCCAGCCGATGCCGGTGTTGATGATGGTCGCGCCGGCCTGCTCGATGGCTTTGGCCAGGGTGACGATTTCTTCCCAGGTGCTGCCGCCTTCCACCAGATCGAGCATCGACAGACGGAAGATGATGATGAAGTTCGGGCCTACCGCTTCACGTACGCGGCGAACGATTTCCACCGGCAGGCGCATGCGGTTTTCGTAGCTGCCGCCCCAACGGTCGGTGCGATGGTTGGTGTGGGCCGCGAGGAACTGGTTAATGAAATAACCTTCCGAACCCATGATCTCCACACCGTCGTACTCGGCGGTCTGGGCCAGTACCGAGCAAGTGACGAAATCGCTGATCTGTTTCTCTATGCCTTCCTCGTCCAGCTCTTTGGGCTTGAACGGGTTGATCGGCGCCTGGATGGCGCTCGGTGCGACCTGTTTCGGGCTGTAGGCATAACGGCCGGCGTGGAGGATCTGCATGCAGATCTTGCCGCCCGCATCATGCACGGCGCGCGTGACGATGCGGTGCTTGAGCGCTTCTTCCTCGGTGGTCAGTTTGGCCGCGCCGGAATAAACGCCGCCCTCGTCGTTCGGGCCGATACCGCCGGTGACCATCAGGCCGACACCGCCACGGGCACGCTCGGCAAAATACGCCGCCATGCGTTCGAAACCACCCGGCTTCTCTTCAAGGCCGGTGTGCATCGAGCCCATCAGGGTGCGGTTGCGCAACGTGGTGAATCCCAGGTCCAGCGGGGCCAACAGGTGCGGGTATTGAGTGGCGGTCATCGTTAACTCCACAGCAGCGATCACGGAAAATGCGGGAGCTCTGCGTCCCCCGTCAGTCATGTTCGACAGATTAGGAGTCGCATCGCTGTCACTCAATGACCGTAACTGACAAGTTATTGATCCAAATGCGCAGCGCCCCTTGGCAAGCCGGGGCTGGCGCCCTACCCTGTCCGCACACCCTGTACCCGGTTGTTGTTGGATTTCATGCGCAAACTTCTGTACCTGACTTTTTCCATGGCGCTCATCGCCGCGCTCACCTTCTACGCCATGTGGGCGGCTGACCGCCCGGCCGGTCATTACCTGTCGGACCTGCGGATCAAACTCGCGGTCGATCAGGGCACGCCCGCCGACCGTGGCAACCTGCTGGGCATCCAGCCCGAGCTGTTCCCCACCGACTACCAAAGCCCCGAACGCCTGCACCGCAAGCTCGCCGCCTATCTGCAGCAGGCGCAGGACCAAGGGCTGTTGAATGAAAAAACCGTGGTCATCCTGCCCGAGCATGTCGGCACATGGCTGATGATCAGCGGCGAAAAAGACGAGCTGTACCAGGCCGCCACCCTCGCCGAGGCGATGAACTGGCTGGCGGCGAGCAACCCGGTGCAATTTGCTCGCGCCTGGCTCACCGCCAAGGGCAGCAGTCGTCTGGATGACGCGCACCTGCGCATGAAGTCCCGGGATATGGCCAAGGACTATCAAGCGCTGTTCGGCGGTCTGGCCAAGGAATTCCACATCACTTTGGTGGCCGGCTCGATCGTGCTGCCTGAACCGAACATCACCGATGGCCGGCTCAAGGCCGGCAGTGGTGCGCTGTACAACAGCACCGTAGTGTTTGGCCGCGATGGCGCCCCGCTCGGCCAGCCACAACGGCAGATGCGTCCGATCTTCGATCAGGACGAGCCATCCGGCACCCGCGAGGCTTCCCGGATCAATGTGATCGACACCCCGGCCGGACGCCTCGGCGTGTTGATCGGCAGCGACAGTTGGTATCCGGACAACTACCGCAAACTCGACGAGCAAGGCGCGCAGCTGATCGCGGTGCCCGCGTTCGTCGTCGGTCATGGCGTTTGGGATCAACCGTGGAAGGGTTACAAGGGCTTGAGCGTGCCAGACTCGGTCAGCCTTAAACCAGGAGACGTCAGCGAAGGCCAGGCCTGGCATCAACTGACCCTGACCGCGCAACCGTCGGCCAGCAAGGCGCTGGCCGGCATGAGTGTGTTCCTGCGCGGGCAGTTCTGGGACAAGCCGAGTTCCGGGCAAAGTTTCCTCAGCAGCAACGGCCAGCAATTCGCCGACAGCGAAGCCCGTGGCGCGCGCCTGCTGAACCTCTGGTTGTAAACCATGAAACCGCAGCCGATGCGTCTCGGGGATCTGTCGGTGGGCTTTGTTCACAGCCTGGCCGATGCCGTGCGCAGCCATGACGTCGATCCGCTGCCATTGCTCGAACAGTACGGCCTGGATGCCGCGCGCCTGGCCGAAGCCGGCGCCCGCCTGTCGATCCCGCGCTACATGCGCCTGGGGCATGGCGCGATCCAGCTGACCGGCGATCCGGCATTGGGTTTGCGAATGGGCCAACTCAGTCGCCTGAGCCAGGCCGGACTGGCCGGCGTGACTGCCGCGCAGGCGCCGACCGTGCGTGAAGCCGCCCGCTGCCTGATTCGCTTCGAACCGTTGTACGGCTCCAACTATCGAGGCCAGTCGAGTTTCCACGAGGACGCCAGCGGTGCGTGGCTGCGCTTCTACTCGATCAGCCCGTACAACGCCTACAACCGCTTTGTGGTGGATTCGATCATTGCCGGCTGGCTGCATCAGCTGTCCAGCGTCAGCCCCGAACACTTGCGCGCCGAGCGGATCGAAATCGAATTCGACGCCCCGGACTATCGCGACGCCTACACCGTGCTGGGCGAGTGCCCGATCCAGTTTGGCGCCGAACACAATCAACTGCGCCTGGGCCTCACCAGCCTGGCCCAACGCAACCCGGAGCATTGCCCCAGCACCTGGAAACATTTGCTCGGTTTGTGTGAACGGGAACTGGAACAACTGACCCGCACCCGCAGCCTGCGTGAACGCATCACGCAATTGCTCGGGCCGTTGCTCAATGGTGGCCGGGAACCGGATCTGGAAGAAGTGGCGGCACGCCTGAAGCTGCCGACATGGACGTTACGGCGAAAGCTGGCCGAGGAAGGCACGCAGTTTCGCGCGATCCTCAATGACACTCGCCGTGATCTGGCGATGACCTACATCCGCGACACCGAACTGGCATTCGGTGAAATTGCCTACCTGCTGGGGTTTGCCTCGGCCGAAGCTTTCCAGCGCGCCTTCAAGCGCTGGAACGGCCAGACACCGGGCGAATTTCGCCGCAGTCACCGCAAGACAGGATGACGCCTCACAGCTCGGTGGCGTCTTCCGCAGGCTCTGGTGAATCCAGTTCGTAAGCCTGGAATTCGAGCAGTTCTTCTTGATAGTCATCCATTGCGTAATCCCCCTGACGCTTGCTTGAAATGTCCTGGAACAAATGACCAGTGCCTCGAGCATAAAGTGCCCGTGTGAAGGAAAAATGAAACGCGCCCTTCATGAAATAAACGTAGCAGGCGGTCAGGAATTTATCGCGGGATATTTTTCGACGGGGCTTGCAGGAAAAAGCTCAAGGGAGACAACAAAACGCCACGCCTCCGACAGGGGTCGGAGGCGTGGCGCGAAGTTTACTGCCCGGAGGCAGGCATGGCCGGAATCGGCTCGGAGGGCGGCGGCATGTCCGTCGGGTTGGCCGGCGGCGTGATGGTTTCCGTCGCGGGCGCAGGCTCGGCAACCGGTGCCGGGGTGATCGGCGCGACTTCGGCCGGCGGTGCTACCGGCTCGGAACTGGCCGGGGTCGCTTCTACAGGCGCTGGCGTCGGTGCCGCCGCAGGCTCGGCGGCCGGCGCTGGGGCCGGGGTCGGTTCAGCCGCAGGGGCTGGAGCCAACGCAGCCGGCGCTGGCTTGGCTTCCGGCACACCCAAGTCGGTCTTGGGTTTCTCAGTGATGTGCGCGGCTTTCTTCGCGTCGGCCGGCAGGAACAGCTCGACCAGCGTGAAGAAACGCTCGTAGAACTTCTGCGAGGACACGGTTTCACTCGCTACCTTGACCATCGAATCGTCAGACGAGCCGATCGGCATCGACACCGAGCCCAACACGCCGACACCGAGGCTGGCCGAGTTATTGGTCTTCTTCAGCGCGTAGCGGTCCTGCAGGGCGTTGGCGAACACGGTGGCGTGATGGCCGGCGCTGCCATCATCGGCGCACACCACGTTGAAGCTGATCTCCAGGTGGGTTTCGCCGGTCTGCTGGAAGCTCTTGTGCCCGCTGACCAGTTTCGGGTCATTGCTGGTAATGATGTAGCCCTGGCTGAGCAACGCTCGGCGGGCCGCTTCGCAACTGGCGGTGTCGGTCACCGGATAATTGCGCGAAAAGGTGCCGGAGTCGTCGAAATTCTCATGCTCGTAGATAGGCTTGTCCTTGGAGCAGCCGGCAGCGGCGGTCAGCAACAACGCCAACCCGATGAAACGCACGGGAATAGAATTCAACATTAAACATCCTGAGGGAAAACGGTCCGGGGCGTATTGTGCAACAGATCGCTGCCCCGCGGCGTATGGATTAGTGTCTTAAAACAGTTACAACTCTACCGGTCATGGACGACAGGAAAAAGTCGCGCCGATAAATGATCGATGAACACGCGCAATTTGGCGGTTGCATGCCGGCTCGACGGCCACAGGACCCAGAACTGCCCGACGTGCTCCAGATGCTCATCCAGTACGCGCTGCAGGCGACCCTGCTGCTGCGCTTCATGGATCATGAAGTCCGGCAGACAGGCGATGCCCATGCCCGCCAGCGCCGCATGCCGCACGGCTTCGATCGACGTACTGACCAGGCGTGTCGGCAAGGTCGGCTCGGGCGCGCCCTCCTCGCGCTTCAGCGGCCAGGGCTCCAGTTTGCCGGTGGCGTGAAACGTGTGGCGCAAGCAGGCGTGCTCCGCCAGATCGGCCGGAGTGAGCGGCTCGCCGCGTTCGCGCAGGTACGCAGGACTGACCACCAACACCATGTGAAACTCGCCCAACGGTCGTGCCATCAATCGCGAGTCTCGCGGTTTACCCGTCCGGATCACCGCGTCGAAGCCTTCTTCAACCACATCCACCATACGATCGGTCAGGTCCAGATCCAGTTCGATCTGCGGGTACCGCGCCATGAATTCATTCATGACCGGCATCACCAGCTCATGCACCTGCGGCAGGCTGACCCGCAACTTGCCGTGAGGCGCCGCTGCGGCATCGCACAACTCGAACTCGGCTGCTTCGACCTCGGCCAGAATCTTGCGGCAACGCTCAAGAAACAGCGCGCCTTCGCTGGTCAGCGTGATGCTGCGGGTGGTGCGATGAAACAAGCGCACATTGAGCCGTGCTTCCAGGCGGGCGATGCTCTTGCCGACCGCCGACGAAGACACGCCCTGCAAGCGGCCGGCCTCGGTAAAACTGCGGGTTTCCGCCACCTGCACGAACACCGAAATACTGCCCAGGCTGTCCATTCATCCCTCCCTGATTCACGACATTCTTGTCCGAGATGTTCGGAACCCTAACCTGTTTTTCCCGAATGTGCAGCGCCCTACCCTATGGCCTTCGTCTCCTTCGGCAAAATGGAAACCCGCCCATGAACGATGCGCCACTCACTTCCCCCTCGCTCGCCGGCACCGTCGAGCCCGCAGAACGATTACCGCTGGGCGCACTGCTCGCTCTGGCCACCGCCGGGTTCATCACCGTGCTGACCGAGGCGATGCCCGCCGGCCTGCTGCCGCAGATGAGCGCTGGGCTTGATGTCTCTCAGGCACTGATCGGGCAACTGGTCACGCTGTACGCCATCGGTTCGATGCTGGCGGCCATTCCGCTCACCATTGCCACCCGTGGCTGGCGTCGGCGCCCGCTGCTGCTGGCGGCCATTGGTGGGTTTGCTATCGCCAACAGCATCACTGCGTTGTCGGAGCTGTACTGGCTGACCCTGATTGCACGCTTGATCGCAGGCGTATTCGCCGGGCTGCTCTGGGCTTTGCTGGCCGGGTACGCGAGCCGGATGGTCGCACCTCACTTGCAAGGCCGGGCGATTACGGTGGCCATGCTCGGGGCGCCGCTTGCGCTGTCGCTGGGCATTCCGGCCGGCACGCTGCTGGGCACGGCAGTCGGCTGGCGCCTGAGCTTCGCGATCATGACCGGGCTGACCGTGCTGCTGGTGATCTGGGTGCGTTGGCAAGTACCGGACTTCGCCGGTGAACGCGCCGGCAAACGCCTGCCACTGCGTCAGGTGTTTACCTTGCCGGGCGTGCGATCCGTGCTGTTTGTAACCTTGTCCTACGTCGTCGCGCACAACCTTCTGTACACCTACATCGCGCCCTTTCTGGAGCCATCGGGACTTGCCGCAGAAATCGACCGGGTGTTGCTGGTGTTTGGCCTGGCGTCGGTATTGAGCCTGTGGATCGTCGGCAGCCTGATTGATCGCTGGCTGCGTCAGCTGGTACTGGTCAGTGCCACGCTGTTCCTGCTGTCGGCGATTGCTCTGGGTCTATGGCGCGAATGGCCGGGCGTGGTCTACACCGCCACAGCCGTCTGGGGCCTGGCGTTCGGCGCGATGCCCTCGCTGCTGCAGACGGCCCTGGCAAAAACTGCCAGGGAGGCTGCGGACACCGCGCAATCGATGCTGGTGACCCTGTGGAATGTCGGCATTGCCGGCGGCGGGCTTGCGGGTGGTCTGCTGCTGAACAACCTGGGCGTCGGGGCTTACCCGTGGATGGTCGCAGGTCTGCTGCTGCTGACCCTGTATGCGACCGTCAATGCCCGGAACCATGGTTTCCCGAACGCCGGATAGCGCGCACAAAAAAGCCCCGGATTTTCATCCGGGGCTCCGGTCTTGCGGCTCAGCCAGGCATCAGAAACGCTTGATGTCGGCTTCGGCTTCCAGCTGCTTGCGGTACGCCGCGAAGTCTTGCTGGCCCACACGCGATGCGAGGAAGCGACGGTACTGCGCTTTCTCTTCATCGGTCGGAGCCGCTGCTTCATTCACGCCGTTCAGGCGCACGATGGTCAGGCTGCCATCCGCCAGCGTTACGCTGGTGAAGGTCGGCTTGTCCTTGGCGGCCGGTTTCGGCATGCGGAACAACGCTTGCAGCACCGCCGGATCAACGCCTTCCTGAGCGCGGTTCGCCGCTTCAGTGACTTTCCAGCTCTGACCGTCCACCGCCTTGTCCAGCGGGGTCTTGCCATCACGCAGACTGGCGATCAGTTGCTCCGCCTTGGTTTTGGCAGCAGCGCTGGCGTGCTCTTTGGTCAACTGGGCGCGAATGGCAGTGGCCACGCTTTCCAGCGGCAATTGAGCAGGCTTCAGGTGCTCCTTGGCGCGCAGCACGATCACGGTTTCCGGATCCAGCTCGATGGCGGTGCTGTTGGCACCCTCTTCCAGCACTTCGGTGCTGAACGCGGCAGTCACTACAGCACGGTTGGCTGCAACGCCTTCGCCACCTTCACGGCCGAACGGCTTGGAGGTGTGCACGGTCAGTTTCAGATCCTGCGCTGGCTGGGCCAGGTCGGATGCTTCGAACGAAGAGTCTTCCAGTTGCTTGGTCGCCTCGACGAAACGCTGCTCGACTTGCTGGGTTTTCAGCTCGCGGGTCAGCTTGTCTTTCAGGCTGGCCAGCGTCGGCACTTCAGGCGCCTCGACACCCAGCAGCTTGATCAGGTGGAAACCGAAGTCGGTGCGAACCGGCTCGGAAACCTGATCCTTGTTCAGCGAGTACAGGGCTTTCTCGAAGGCTGGATCGTAAACGCCAGGACCGGCATAACCGAGGTCACCGCCATTGTTGGCCGAACCCGGATCCTGCGAGAACTCCTTGGCCAGCGCTTCGAATTTCTCGCCCTTGGCCAGACGCGCCTGGACTTCTTCGATCTTCGCCTTGGCCTGAGCTTCGGTGGTCTTGTCGTTGACTTCGATCAGAATGTGCGCCGCACGACGCTGTTCCGACAGGTTGGCGATCTCTTTCTGATACGCCGCCTGCAGGTCTTCGTCCTTGACGGCGACCTGATCGAAGAACGAAGCCTTCTTCAGCTCCAGGTAATCGATGACCACTTGATCCGGGGTCATGAATTCCTTGGCGTGCTCGTCGTAGTAAGCCTTGACCTCGTCTTCGGTCAGCTTCACGGCCGAAGGGTCAGCCTTGATGTTCAGCGTGGCGAAGTCGCGGGTCTGTTTTTCCAGACGGGCGAAGGCCAGCACCTGAGCGTCGGTCACGAAACCGCTGCCCGCCACACCGGCGCGCAGTTGGCCGATCAGCATTTCCTGAGCCAGCATCTGGCGGAACTGCATGCGGCTGTAGCCTAGTTGACGGATCACCTGATCGAAACGGTCGGAGCTGAACTTGCCGTCGACCTGGAATTCAGGCGTCTGCAGGATCACTTGGTCCAGGGCTGCTTCGGAGAAAGCGAATTTCGATTGTTCTGCGCCTTGCAGCAGCAGTTTGCGATCGATCAGACCCTTGAGGGCCGATTCGCGCAGCATTTTTTCGTCCAGCAAGGAAGCGTCGAAATCCTTGCCCAGTTGTTGCATCAGCTGACGGCGTTGCATATCCACCGCCTGGCTCAGCTCGTTCTGGCTGATTTCTTCACCGTTGACCTTGGCCGCCTCATTCTTGTGAGTCGTGGCCTGGAAAATGGCGTCGAAACCGGTCAGAGCCA
This sequence comes from Pseudomonas sp. GM25, assembly GCF_000282255.1. Taxonomy (NCBI): domain Bacteria; kingdom Pseudomonadati; phylum Pseudomonadota; class Gammaproteobacteria; order Pseudomonadales; family Pseudomonadaceae; genus Pseudomonas; species Pseudomonas sp. GM25. Next base: position 127,763 of record NZ_AKJQ01000011.1, read on the forward strand.
TCAGTGCAACGATGACTCCGATAATGGTCTTGGCAATCCAGCCTTGTGAATTGTCCCTGATATTCTGCAGCATGCGTCCCCCAGAAACGGTTGAACTTCAAAATTAGGCAACCGTGGAGCGTGGGTAGAATCCGGATAGAAGAAAGGCGCATCCGAGGATGCGCCTTCTCGTAACTGGCGGAGCGGACAGGGCTCGAACCCTCGATCCCGGTGTGACAGGCAGCTATTCCAACCGCCTGCTCTACCGCTCCGCTGCCAAGTCAGGCATGACCCCGACCCGGATGGGTAAAAACCTGAATCAAACTTAGTTGACGGCTTCTTTCAGGGCTTTACCGGCTTTGAAACCTGGCTTTTTGGCTGCCGCGATTTCCAGAGTCTTGCCGGTCTGTGGGTTACGACCGATGCGAGCTGGACGATCAGTTACGGAGAAAGTACCGAAACCAACCAGAACAACGGAGTCGCCAGCCTTGAGAGCGCCAGTGACGGATTCGATTACAGCGTCCAGCGCACGGCCAGCAGCAGCTTTCGGGATATCAGCGGATGCAGCGATAGCATCAATCAGTTCCGACTTGTTCACTCTAAGTCCCCTTATATCTATTTGAGTATGATTCTAAGTTTTTTGGTGAAAGCAAAAACGAGTGCTGAATGGCCTACAGACACTTAAGAGCCGCTTTATAACAAGGGCTCTAAAAAGCTGTCAAGGAAGCCCCCCAGGCAAAAGCGTATTAATGCGTGCTAATTCTTTCCTTAGAGTCAGACTCACGTTTTTCGTCCTTGGCAACTATCTCCGGAGCCACATCCGGCAAGGGCTCCGGCGCGTATTGCAGCGCAATTTGCAGGACCTCGTCAATCCATTTAACCGGTTTGATCTGCAGATCCTGCTTGATATTGTCAGGAATCTCCTTCAGATCGCGCACGTTCTCTTCCGGAATAATCACTGTCTTGATTCCGCCACGGTGAGCGGCCAGCAGTTTTTCCTTCAGACCGCCAATGGCGAGGACTTGACCACGCAGGGTGATCTCGCCGGTCATGGCGACATCGGCACGCACAGGAATCCCCGTCAAAGCCGACACCAGCGCAGTACACATGCCTACACCAGCGCTCGGGCCGTCTTTCGGTGTAGCGCCTTCCGGCATGTGGATATGGGTGTCGCGCTTCTCGTGGAAGTCCAGCGGAATGCCCAGGCTCTTGGCACGGCTGCGCACCACGGTCAGGGCCGCAGTGATCGATTCGACCATTACGTCACCCAGCGAACCGGTCTTGATCAGTTGACCTTTGCCCGGCACCACAGCGGCTTCGATGGTCAGCAGTTCGCCGCCCACCTGAGTCCAGGCCAGGCCGGTCACTTGACCGATCTGATCCTGCTGCTCGGCCAGACCGTAGCGGAACTTGCGAACGCCGAGGAAATGCTCCAGCAGATCAGCTGTCACTTTTACCGAGAAGCGTTTTTCCAGCGCGTGCTCTTTGACCGCCTTGCGGCAGACCTTGGCAATCTGCCGCTCGAGGCCACGCACACCGGCTTCGCGGGTGTAGTAACGGATGATGTCGCGGATCGCTTCTTCGTCGAATTCCAGCTCGCCCTTCTTCAGGCCGTTGGCTGCAATCTGCTTCGGCGACAGGTACTTGACCGCGATGTTGATCTTCTCGTCTTCGGTGTAGCCCGGCAGACGGATGACTTCCATCCGGTCCAGCAGCGCCGGCGGAATGTTCATGGAGTTCGAGGTGCACAGGAACATCACGTCCGAGAGGTCGTAGTCGACTTCCAGGTAGTGGTCGTTGAAGTTGTGGTTCTGCTCTGGATCGAGCACTTCCAGCAACGCCGACGCCGGATCGCCACGCATGTCGCTGCCCATTTTGTCGATTTCATCGAGCAGGAACAGCGGGTTGCGCACACCCACCTTTGTCATCTTTTGAATCAATCTTCCTGGCATCGAACCGATGTAGGTTCGACGGTGACCACGGATTTCCGCTTCATCACGCACGCCACCGAGGGCCATGCGCACGAATTTGCGGTTGGTGGCATGGGCGATCGACTCGGCCAGCGAGGTTTTACCCACGCCCGGAGGACCGACCAGGCACAACACCGGGCCACGGATTTTCTTCACGCGCTTCTGCACGGCGAGGTATTCAAGGATGCGTTCCTTGACCTCTTCAAGACCGTAGTGATCGGCGTCGAGAATGTCTTCGGCACGGGCCAGGTCCAGACGCACTTTGCTCTGAGCCTTCCACGGCACCTGAACCAGCCAGTCGATGTACGAGCGCACCACGGTGGCTTCGGCGGACATCGGCGACATCTGCTTGAGCTTGTTCAGCTCGGCAGTGGCCTTGGCCAGGGCATCTTTCGGCAGACCGGCAGCGTCGATACGCTTTTTCAGGTCTTCGATTTCGTTGTGCCCTTCGTCGCTGTCGCCGAGCTCTTTCTGAATGGCCTTCATCTGCTCGTTCAGGTAGTACTCGCGCTGACTGCGCTCCATTTGCTTTTTGACGCGGCCACGAATGCGTTTTTCGACTTGCAGCAGGTCGATCTCGGCGTCCAGCAGGGCCAGAACGTGCTCGACCCGGGCCGACAAATCGATGATTTCGAGGATTTCCTGCTTCTGCTCGATCTTCAGCGCCATGTGCGCGGCCATGGTGTCTACCAGGCGGCCAGGCTCGTCGATGCTGTTGAGCGACGACAGGACTTCAGCCGGGACTTTCTTGCCCAGCTGCACATATTGTTCGAACTGCGACAGCAGGCTGCGCACGAACACTTCGGATTCGCGCTCGGCGGCGTCGACTTCGTCGATCAGCGAGACTTCGGCACGGCAGTGGCCATCGACTTCGCTGAAGCGCTCGACAGCGCCACGCTGCTCGCCTTCGACCAGAACCTTGACGGTGCCGTCAGGCAGTTTGAGCAGCTGCAGAACAGTGGCGATGGTACCTACGCGATAGAGAGCTTCTTCACCGGGATCGTCGTCAGCCGGGTTTCTCTGGGCCAGCAGCAGGATCTGCTTGTCGCCCGTCATCGCGGCCTCGAGGGCTTCGATGGATTTCTCGCGCCCCACGAACAGCGGGATAACCATGTGCGGATACACAACGACATCACGCAATGGCAGGAGAGGCAATTCGATGGTGGTCTTCATGATTTCGCCTCTACGGCGGCCATATGGCCGTAATCAGATGGAATTAAGCTTGAAACCAAGATGGGGGCTGACTTGAAAAAAAACAAGCGCAAAGGGGATGTAAAAAACGACATAAAAAAAAAGAGGCCCGAAGGCCCCTTCTTTGTTCCGGCAGACCGGGCGCTTACGCGTCCGGTGCAGCCTTGGCAGCCGGCTCACTGTTTTCGTAGATATACAGTGGCTTGGACTTGCCTTCGATGACGCTTTCATCGATCACGACTTTGCTCACCTCGGACTGCGAGGGGATTTCATACATCGTGTCGAGCAGCACACCTTCGAGAATCGAACGCAGACCACGGGCACCGGTTTTACGTTCCAGGGCACGCTTGGCGACCGATTTCAGCGCGTCGGAACGGAATTCCAGATCCACGCCTTCCATCTCGAACAGCTTGGCATACTGTTTGGTCAGGGCATTTTTCGGCTCGGTGAGAATCTGCATCAAAGCAGCCTCATCCAGCTCGTCCAGCGTCGCGAGGACTGGCAGACGACCAACGAATTCCGGGATCAGACCGAACTTGACCAGATCGTCAGGCTCGACTTCACGCAGGGATTCACCGACTTTCTTGCCTTCTTCCTTGCTGCGCACTTCTGCGTTGAAACCGATGCCACCCTTGGTGGAACGGTTCTGAATGACCTTCTCCAGACCGGAGAACGCGCCACCGCAGATGAACAGGATGTTACGGGTATCAACCTGAAGGAATTCCTGCTGCGGATGCTTGCGGCCACCTTGCGGCGGAACGGAAGCGACCGTGCCTTCGATCAGTTTGAGCAAGGCCTGCTGCACGCCTTCACCGGAAACGTCCCGGGTGATCGACGGGTTGTCGGACTTGCGCGAAATCTTGTCGATTTCGTCGATGTAGACAATGCCCATCTGGGCTTTCTCTACGTCGTAATCGCACTTCTGCAGCAGCTTCTGAATGATGTTCTCGACGTCTTCACCCACGTAACCCGCCTCGGTGAGGGTGGTTGCGTCGGCGATGGTGAACGGAACGTTCAGCAAGCGGGCCAGGGTTTCGGCCAGCAGGGTTTTACCGGAGCCTGTCGGGCCGATCAGCAGGATGTTGCTCTTGCCGAGTTCGACGTCGTCAGCCTTTTTGTCACGCTGGTTCAGACGCTTGTAGTGGTTGTACACCGCTACTGCCAGAACCTTCTTGGCACGTTCCTGACCAATCACATACTGATCAAGGATGCCGCTGATTTCTTTAGGCGAAGGCAATTTATGCGCGCTGCTTTCGGCCTGTGCTTCCTGCACCTCCTCGCGGATGATGTCATTGCACAGGTCGACGCACTCGTCGCAGATAAAGACCGAGGGGCCGGCAATCAATTTGCGCACTTCATGCTGGCTTTTGCCACAGAAGGAGCAATAGAGCAGCTTGCCGTTGTCCTCGCCGTTGCGGGTGTCAGTCATTCGTTCGATCCAAATCCGATAGGCTTGCAACACAAGATGAAGGCTATTGCGGGCTTTTTCAAGCCCGCCGCTGATCAGACGCGCCGACCAAGCCTATTTTGAGCTGCTTATTTTTAAGCTGGGCGCTGGTTGATCACTTCGTCGATCAGACCATATTCCTTCGCAGCTTCTGCACTCATGAAGTTGTCGCGGTTGGTGTCGCGCTCGATTTCTTCAAGCGTACGGCCGCTGTGCTTGGCCATCAGCGTGTTCAGACGCTCGCGAATGAAGAGGATTTCCTTGGCATGGATTTCGATGTCCGATGCCTGGCCCTGGAAACCGCCCAGTGGCTGGTGAATCATCACGCGCGAGTTCGGCAGGCAGAAACGCTTGCCGGGGGCACCGGCCGTCAGCAGGAACGCGCCCATGCTGCACGCCTGACCGATACAGGTAGTCGATACGTTTGGCTTGATGAACTGCATGGTGTCGTAGATCGACATGCCCGCTGTCACCGAACCGCCCGGGGAGTTGATATAAAGATGGATGTCCTTGTCCGGGTTTTCCGCTTCAAGGAACAGCAATTGCGCGCAAATCAGGTTGGCCATGTAGTCCTCTACAGGACCCACCAGAAAGATTACTCGTTCCTTGAGAAGACGCGAGTAGATGTCATAGGCGCGCTCGCCACGAGCAGATTGCTCGACAACCATCGGGACCAGGCCGCCGGCGGCCTGGATATCAGAGTTCTGCTGAATATAGGAATTACGGAACATGCTCTGCAGTCACTCCCAAATAGTCATGTCTTGAATACGCATAAGCCAGCTCGAAGGCTGGCTTATGGTGTGTGCTTCTAACGCAAAAACAATCAGTCGGCTTTTGGAGCTTCTACCGGCTTGACCGCTTCTTCGTAAGAGACCGATTTGTCGGTCACGCTAGCTTTCTGCAGAACAGTATCCACAACTTGTTCTTCCAGCACAACCGAACGAACTTCGTTCAGTTGCTGCTCGTTCTTGTAGTACCAGGACACGACCTGCTCAGGCTCTTGGTAAGCCGAAGCCATTTCCTGAATCATTTCGCGAACGCGGGCTTCGTCTGGCTTCAGGTCGAACTGCTTGACCACTTCGGCCACGATCAGACCCAGCACAACGCGACGTTTGGCTTGTTCTTCGAACAGCTCGGCCGGCAGTTGATCAGGCTTGATGTTGCCGCCGAACTGTTGAACAGCCTGCACGCGCAGACGGTCAACTTCGTTGGACAGCAGAGCCTTAGGCACTTCGATCGGGTTGGTGGCCAGCAGACCGTCCATTACCTGATTCTTGACCTTGGATTTGATCGCCTGACGCAGTTCACGCTCCATGTTCTTGCGAACTTCGGTGCGGAAACCGTCGATGCCGCTTTCCTTGATGCCGAATTGAGCGAAGAACTCTTCGTTCAGCTCAGGCAGTTTTGGCTCGGAAACGGTGTTTACAGTCACGGTGAACTCAGCGGTTTTGCCAGCCAGGTCCAGGTTCTGATAGTCCTCTGGGAAGGTCAGGTTCAGAACGCGCTCTTCGCCGGCTTTAGCACCAACCAGACCTTCTTCGAAGCCAGGGATCATGCGGCCGGAACCCAGTACCAGCTGAGTGCCCTTGGCGGAACCGCCAGCGAATACTTCGCCGTCAACCTTGCCAACGAAATCGATGTTCAGCTGGTCTTCGTTCTGGGCAGCGCGATCGGCCACTTCAAAACGGGTGTTCTGCTTGCGCAGGATGTCCAGCATCTTGTCCAGATCGGCGTCAGCCACGTCAGCGCTCAGACGCTCAACGGTGATGCCTTCGAAGCCGGCAACGGTGAACTCAGGGAACACTTCGAATACGGCTACGTATTCCAGGTCCTTGCCAGCTTCGAGCGACTTAGGCTCGATCGATGGCGAACCGGCCGGGTTCAGCTTCTGCTCAACCACAGCTTCGTAGAAAGATTTTTGAATCACGTCGCCGATCGCTTCCTGACGTGCGTCAGCACCGAAACGACGTTTGATTTCGCTCATTGGCACTTTGCCTGGACGGAAGCCAGCAATTTTGGCTTTCTGGGCAGTCTGCTGCAGACGCTTGTTGACCTGGCTCTCAATCTGCTCAGCCGGCACGGTGATGCTCATGCGGCGCTCAAGAGCAGTAGTATTTTCAACAGAAACTTGCATGGATATTCCTCGTTGCACAGACGTTAGCCGGCCGTTTCCGACCCAAGAATCAAGGGCAAGCATTCTAGTAGGTCAAACTCAAGAAGTCACCCTACTGAAAACGGGTAAAAAAACAGCAGGCCATTTGAAGGCGGGGACAAACGGTTGCGCCTCGCCCTGTTAGCAAATACAGCCAATTCAAGCCAGGGCTCTGCGCCAACCTCTTCTATATATAGAGGCGGTTGAATCATCTCCCTGACAGCCGACCTCGCAAGCAAGGCCGACGGGCAGTGCAGCATCATCGAGCAACATTAATACGACGAAGCACCCTGCCCTGCGACCCGAAACCTGCAGCCGCCAAAATCCGAAACCTAAAACAAAAAAGGCGCCAGACTGTTAAATCTGGCGCCTTTCGGAATATGGGGTGGACGATGGGGATCGAACCCACGACAACGGGAGTCACAATCCCGTGCTCTACCAACTGAGCTACGCCCACCATATTGCGTGTCAAAGAAGCCAAACAACTTCTTTGTAGAACTTCACCCGGCCAACGGCATGAATGAAGCTTTGATTGGTGCGGATGAAGAGACTCGAACTCTTACGCCTCGCGGCGCTGGAACCTAAATCCAGTGTGTCTACCAATTCCACCACATCCGCGGATGAAGCTTTTTAAAGCAAAGGCGCCAGACTGTTACATCTGGCGCCTTTCGAAATATGGGGTGGACGATGGGGATCGAACCCACGACAACGGGAGTCACAATCCCGTGCTCTACCAACTGAGCTACGCCCACCATATCGCGTTACTTGTGCCAATGCTGCCTAATGGCGCACCCGGCAGGACTCGAACCTGCGACCATCCGCTTAGAAGGCGGATGCTCTATCCAGCTGAGCTACGGGCGCCTTGTTAGCTGTACCCTTGGAGGACTACAAACTAAGTGCTTTCCAGTCGTTCGAAACCGTAATTTCGTTCGACCTTCTTAACCAGTGCTAGGCTGTGCCCGACAAGTGCGACGAATAGTATAGAGCGACCTGAAGGTCGTCAAATCCTTTTTGAAAAAAATTCATTTAATTAAAGGGCTTAGGGGAATTTGCTGACCAAGCGCCTTTGCCCTCACCGTTTGACATGCGAGAATGCGTTCTCTTTTTTTCCCCTCTCGATGGTTAATCACGCGCAATGACTGCACAACTAATCGACGGCAAATCAATCGCCGCCAGCCTGCGCCAGCAGATCGCCCAACGGGTAGCCGAACGTCGCGAGCAAGGCTTGCGCACTCCCGGCCTCGCGGTGATCCTGGTCGGCAGCGATCCTGCCTCTCAGGTTTATGTCTCGCACAAGCGTAAAGACTGTGAAGAGGTCGGCTTCCTCTCTCAAGCCTACGACCTGCCTTCCGAAACCACTCAGGAAGCACTGACCGATCTGATCGATCGACTGAACGACGATCCGGCAATCGACGGCGTTCTGCTTCAACTTCCTCTGCCGGAACACCTGGACGCTTCCAAGCTGCTGGAGCGCATCCGCCCGGACAAGGACGTCGATGGTTTCCATCCTTATAACGTCGGCCGTCTGGCCCAGCGCATTCCGCTGCTGCGTCCGTGCACCCCGAAAGGCATCATGACCCTGCTGGAAAGCACCGGTGCCGATCTGTACGGGATGAACGCAGTCGTTGTCGGCGCTTCCAACATCGTCGGTCGCCCGATGGCGATGGAACTGTTGCTGGCCGGTTGCACCGTGACCGTCACCCACCGCTTCACCAAGGATCTGGCCGGCCACGTCGGCCGCGCCGATCTGGTGGTCGTGGCCGCCGGCAAGCCGGGCCTGGTCAAGGGCGAGTGGATCAAGGAAGGCGCGATCGTGATCGACGTCGGCATCAACCGTCAGGACGACGGCAAACTGGTCGGTGACGTCGTGTACGAAACCGCCCTGCCCCGCGCCGGCTGGATCACTCCGGTACCGGGCGGCGTCGGTCCGATGACCCGCGCCTGCCTGCTGGAAAACACCCTCTACGCGGCAGAAACCCTGCACGCTTGAGTCGCGTTTTCCGCACTCCGGAAACCCCGCCTTGTGCGGGGTTTTTCATGCCCTCGAAAAAACCTTTACCGTTCGCCGGAAACCCCTATTTTTACAGGGCTTTTCACGACTTTTTCATGCCTTGCGGACAACCATCGACAGTTCTTCAACCATACTCCTACAATGCGTCGTTTTTACGACACAGCCCGTTACAAAGAACGGCATTTCCAACCTTCATGAGTTCGCCCGCGTGAATATTCGTCTGTCCATCCTGAGCCTGGTTTTTGCATTTTCAGGCACGCTCCTCACGCCAACGGTCAACGCCGCCGAAACTACTGCTGCCCCTCGAGACGCTTCGCAATTGAAGATTGCCTCCGGCAGCGCCCTGCTGATGGATCTGCAGACCAACAAAGTCATTTATTCCAGCAACCCGGACGTGGTGGTGCCCATCGCTTCCGTGAGCAAATTGATGACCGGTTTGGTAGTGGTCGAAGCGCACCAGAACATGGACGAATGGATTGACGTCGACATCAGCCGCACACCCGAAATGAAGGGCGTGTTTTCCCGCGTCAAACTGCGAAGCGAACTGCCCCGCCGAGAGATGCTGCTGATTGCCCTGATGTCCTCGGAAAACCGGGCTGCCGCCAGCCTGGCTCACCACTATCCGGGCGGTTACGCGGCGTTCATCGCCGCGATGAATGCCAAGGCCAAGGCGCTGGGCATGACCAGCACTCACTTTGTGGAACCCACCGGCCTGTCCGAGCGCAACGTTTCCACCGCCCGCGACCTGAGCAAGTTGCTGGTGGCTGCGCACAAACAGCCGCTACTTATCGAGCTGACCACCACCAAGGAAAAGACCGTCTCGTTCCGCAAACCCAATTACACCCTGGGTTTCCGCAACACCGACCACTTGGTCAACAAGGCCGACTGGGATATCCGCATCACCAAAACCGGCTTCACCAACCCGGCCGGCCACTGCCTGGTGCTGGTGACGCGCATGGCCAACCGCCCGGTCGCCCTGGTGATTCTCGACGCGTTCGGCAAATACACCCACTTTGCCGATGCCAGCCGCATCCGCAGTTGGGTGGAAACCGGCAAGAGCGCCAACGTCCCGGCCGTGGCTCAGCAATACAAGGCCGACAAGAACCTCAAGAGTCGCCAGAGCGGCGTGATCGAAGCCTCCAAGTAATCCGTCACCCGTGAAAAAGCCCCGAATCGTCGGGGCTTTTTCGTTTATGCAGTCAGTCGTTGGGCAACGGCATCTTGTCGTCATCGGGAATGCCGTCACCGGCGCTCGGGTCGCGGGAATGCTCTGGCGTGACCACCGCCGGACGCGCCAAGGGATCGCGCAGAGGGCTCTCCGGATCCAGCACCGGATCAACTTCCGGCTCAGGCGTGGTGGGCACACTGTCAGGTTTGTGGTCGTCGAAACTCGAATCGGTACTCATATGCACCTCGCTTCAAGGCTTGAGATCAGCCAAGGGATCGTAAGGCTTGGCCGGACGCTTGGGATCATCGCCCGGCCGCACATCCTTCGGCGCCTTCGCCGGGCCGACGGGATCGACTTGCGGGTCCTCAAGATCCGGCGAGTCCGGATCGAAACCCAAGTCGTCACCACTGCCGTGCTCGGACGAATGCGGCCCGCTGGGTGAATTGGGGATTGCCATGTTCATCTCCTGATACCAGGCCCGTAAAACACGGGACGCTACAATTCAGAAGCGCATCCCCCGCCAGGGTGCCCGACAAGCGACGAACGGAACCTCAGTGCGCCGCCAGCGCCTTCCTCGCCTGCGCCGCTTCCCGCTCCTGCCCGGCCTGAGCCAGTGCGTCGGCAGCCTTGAGCCAGCGCTGTTGATCGACCGCTGCGGGAATCTGCGTCGGTTTCTGGATCAACACTGCCCAGCCGCCGGATTTTTCGAGAGCCGACTCGAACGAGCCGAAGCTCATCAATTCGCGGCGATTCATCCCCGCGCGCAGCAGCACTTTCTGCTTCAAACGATCGTAGCCGGACAGGATCGCGTAACGTGGCTCCGCCCAAAACGCCGAACCTTCGCTGAAACGCACCATCACCGGATACCCGGCCGCCACTTGAGTCAGCAGCGCTGGCAGGTTGCTGTCCAGCGGATACACGACCATGCCGTATTCACGAGCCAGGCTCTGCAGATTCTGTTGCAACTTGTCCTCGGCGCCCGGCAAGTGCAGCGGTTTTTCCAGCAGACCCGGCGTGATCACGATGCCCTGCTGCGACAGCAGACTGGCCAGCACTTGCGGCCCGCTTTGATAGGCCTCACCACGATAGAAGGTGCCGCTGAGCTCGACCCGCTCCGGCAGGCGCTTGACCTCCGGCGCCACACTGCCCGCACACCCCACCAATGCTGTTACGCAACCGGCCACCAGCAGCGCCGCGCGAATCCGGGAAAATAGCTGCACCATCGTCACTCTCTTGATCAGTTACCGGTCATCGTGTTCCGGCTTGGTCGAGGATCATAGGACGGCGCCACGCTGCGGTATAGCCCAAAGCGGCAGATGCATCGGTTGCATAGAGCGAACTGATTGGTCACCACCGACCTTTGGTCAATAGCCTGAAACACACCAGCGACTAGACTGTCACTCAGACAAGAGCCAAAGAAAGAGCGCCCGACGCAGGGCAAAGAGGAGGCACAGATGAGCCTGACCATGACCATCGTAATGCTGATTGCCGGCTGGCTGGCCGTTGCCGCCGCCATGCTGTGGGGCGTGTTGCGGATTTCCCGCCGCCATCACCACCCGGTACAACCTGCACCGACCAGGAAGATCGAGAAACACGACGCCCGTCACGCCACCGCGCACTGACTTTCCGTAACCGACACAAACAAAAAGGCCGCCTGGACTCTCGCGAGTTCAGGCGGCCTTTGGTTTTCCAGCAATTACGCTTCGGCAGTCAGTTTCTTCTGCTTGGCGCGGCGCGACATCATGTTCAGCACTTCAATCGAAGCCGAGAACGCCATGGCGGCATACACATAACCTTTCGGTACGTGGGCGCCGAAGCCTTCGGCGATCAGCGTCATGCCGATCATGATCAGGAAGCCCAGAGCCAGCATCACCACCGTCGGGTTGTCGTTGATGAACTTGGCCAGCGGATCAGCCGCAAACAGCATCACCAGTACCGAGACGACAACCGCAATCACCATGATCGGCAAGTGTTCGGTCATGCCGACAGCGGTAATGATACTGTCGATCGAGAACACCATGTCCAGCATCAGGATCTGCCCGATGGCGGCAGCGAAGCCCAGGGTCACCTTAGACGTCGCGCTCTTCGGATCTTCCGGTGCCGGGTCCATGCTGTGATGGATCTCCGTGGTGGCTTTCCACAACAGGAACAGGCCGCCGGCGATCAGGATCATGTCCTTCCAGGAGAACGCGTGGCCGAGGATCTCGATGACCGGCGCAGTCAGCTGAACGATGAACGCGATGGTGCTCAACAGGGCCAGGCGCATGATCAGCGCCATGCCGATCCCCAGACGACGGGCCTTCTGCCGGTACTGCTCGGGCAGCTTGTTGGTCAGAATCGAGATAAAGATCAGGTTATCGATGCCGAGCACGATCTCCATCACCACCAGTGTGGCCAAGGCGATCCAGGCGGTCGGGCTGGCGGCGAGTTCTAACAGATATTCCATGGGTCAGTCCTGACTCTGTGTAAGACGGTTTAGATTTCCTGGGAGGACGATTCGGATTTTTCTTCGTCGTCTTTCGGTTCTTTCTTGCTGATCAGATTGCCGGTGGCATCGCTGAGCGCCTCTTCGGCAGCTTTATGCGTGTCGTCGATGGCTTGCTTGGCCGCTTCGGCCGCCTGCCCCATCAGTTGCTGGGCGCTCTTTTCGGCCTGGTCGCAACCGGCCAGTACCAGTAAAGACGCGATCAGTAACGCCGTAGTTTTTAGTTTCATGATGCTTCCCTCGATAGAACAGACAGCGCCGTACAGACCGGCCGTCGATGGCTGGGCATTCTAGGGAGACGAACACTTCAGGAAAATTCGTATTTTTAGCGGCTATACTTCGATTTATACGAACTGTATTTGACGGACCGAACCCCATGCTCAATTACCGACAACTGCACTACTTCTGGGTGGTGGCCAAGACCGGCAGCATCGTGCGCGCTTGCGAGCAACTGAACCTGACGCCGCAGACCATCAGCGGGCAGATTTCGCTGCTCGAACAGACCTACGGCATCGAGTTGTTTCAACGGGTCGGCCGCCAGCTTGAGCTCACCGAAGCCGGGCGTCAGGCCCTGCCCTACGCCGAGCAAATGTTCCAGCTCGGCGGCGAACTGGAGCTGATGCTGCGCGCCCAGCCCAACGAACAGCAGATCCTGTTCCGGGTCGGCGTGGCGGATGTGGTGCCCAAATCCATCGTCTATCGCCTGATCGCGCCGACGATGGAATTGAGCGAACCACTGCGCATCACCTGCCGCGAAGACAAACTCGAACGCCTGCTGGCGGATCTGGCGATCCAGCGCCTGGACCTGGTGATCTCCGACAGCCCGATGCCCTCGCACCTGGACATCAAGGGCTACAGCCAGAAGCTCGGGGAATGCGGGATCAGTTTCTTCGCCACCGCCGAACTGGCAGCGCAATACGGTCAGGATTTCCCGCGCAGCCTGCACGGTGCGCCGCTGTTGATCCCCGGCGCGGAAACCGTGGTTCGCAGCCGTTTGCAGCGCTGGTTCGCCGAGCAGCAGATTCAGCCGAGGATTGTCGGGGAGTTCGATGACAGCGCCTTGATGCAGGCGTTCGGCCAGTCCGGCAGCGGGATTTTCATCGGCCCGAGCGTGATTGCCGATGAGGTGAAGCGCCAGTACGGCGTCGAGTTGATCGGCCAGACCGACGCGGTGAGCGAGTCGTTCTACGCGATCTCAGTGGAGCGCAAGGTCAAGCACCCCGGCATCAAAGCGATTACCGAAGGTGCCCGACGCGAGCTGTTTACAGCGTTTTAAGCCGGCGCGCAGACGTCGCGCGGCTTGAGCACCATCAGCACCATGGCGAGGAAAATCGACAGCAGAATGAACCCGGCAGCGGCGAAGCCCACAAAGCCGAGGCCGGCGCTGTCGATCACCCGACCGCCGATGATTGCGCCCAGACCAATCCCGAGGTTGGCCCCGGCAATGTTCAGCGACGCGGCGAAAGCCGGCGCCTCAGGTGCGGCTTTCATCAAGCGCACGTGGCTGACCAGAAACAGCGCCGCCTGGGTCACGCCCCATATGCCCATCGCCGCCGCCAGACCCAGCGACGAATTGATGTTCGGCACCAGCGCCACCATCCCCGGGATCATGAACGCGCAAAACATCACCGAGGCCATCAGCGGATGACGATCCACCGCACGACCGCCCAGCGAGTTGCCGATCAGACCAACCGCGCCAAAGCCCATCAGGCACCAGCCGACCACGGTGCCATTGAAGCCGGCCAGACGTTCGAGGATGTCCGCCAGATAGGTGTAGGCGGTGAACATGCCGCTGAACACCAGGATCGACAGCAGCACATGGCCCAGCATCAGCGGGCTGCGCAGGATCTTGAACTGCGAAGCGAAACTGACCTGATGCTGGTGCAGGCTGGTTTTCGGCAGATAGACAAACAGCAGCAACGCCTTGGCGAACGCGATCACCGCCAGAATGGCGAACGCACTGCGCCAGCCGAACGCATCGGAAATCAGCGTGCCGACCGGAATGCCGAACACGGTGGCGCAAACAATGCCGAAGCCGATCTTGGCGATCGCGCGACCAGCGAAGTCCGGGCCGACGATGTCCACCGCCGTTTCACTGGCCAGCGCCCAGAACACCGGCAACCCCAGCGCCGGAATCAACCGGGCAATGGCCATGACCCAGATGTTCGGCGCCAATGCCGCCACGGTATTGGCCAGACCGAACATGATCAGGATGGTGATGAACAGTTTGCGGCGCTCGAAGCGGGCGAAATACGCGGTCAGGAATGGACCGAACATCGCCACGGTGAACGCGAACAGAGTCACCAGCAGTCCGGCCTGCGGGATGGTGACGGCCAGGTCGCGGGCAATCGCCGGCAGCAGGCCGACGATGACGAACTCCGTGGTCAGCACCGTGAACCCGGCGGCAGACAACAGAAGGATGGGCAACAGCATGAGGAACTCCAGCAAAACGACGACACCAGCGCTGACCCGAAGGCCCGCCGGCAGAACTTGAAAATAAGGATGCGCAATCTTAACAGAGTGTTTCCCGAGTGACTTGCACAAACCTGTCTAAGTTGTGGATGGATCCGGTGGCAGATCGTCACAGGTCTGAAGGATCCGGACGACGCTGTGATAAAGTCCGCGCCCTGCAAAACGTACACCCTGTTCAGCCACCCGTTTAACGGTGTGACTGTCGCGTCAGTCCTTTCGGTTCGTGTCTGTGGCCTGCCCCCGATTCAACGCCCGGATCACGCAACCTTGCACCCTATAAAAAAACCAGAGATGCCGTTATGACCGCTTCATCCCCTTCTCTATTGCAACGTCTTAAAAGCCTCAGCCTGGTCACGCAGATCCTGATCGGCCTGATTGCCGGCATCGCCCTCGCGCTGTTCGCGCCGGAAGCGGCCAAAGGCACGGCCTTCATCGGCAAGGTGTTCGTCTCGGCGCTGAA
The DNA here is from genome assembly GCF_000282255.1 of Pseudomonas sp. GM25. Lineage (NCBI taxonomy): Bacteria > Pseudomonadati > Pseudomonadota > Gammaproteobacteria > Pseudomonadales > Pseudomonadaceae > Pseudomonas > Pseudomonas sp. GM25. Next base: position 143,098 of record NZ_AKJQ01000011.1, read on the forward strand.
AGCCGTGGCGCCGATCCTGGTGTTCGTGCTGGTCATGGCGTCGATCGCCAACCACAAGCACGGACAGGAAACCCACATCCGGCCGATCCTGTTCCTTTACCTGCTGGGCACCTTCGCCGCCGCCGTGGTCGCGGTGATTGCCAGCATGATGTTCCCGTCGCATCTGGTGCTGTCCACCGACAACATCGCGGTGAGCGCGCCGGGCGGCATTACCGAGGTACTGCAAAGCCTGTTGCTGAGCGTGGTCGACAACCCGGTGAGCGCACTGATGAACGCCAACTTCATCGGCATTCTGGCCTGGGCCATCGGCATGGGCGTGGCGATCCGGCACGCCGGCGACACCACCCGCGAAGTGGTCAGCGACCTGTCCAACGGCGTGACCCTGATCGTGCGCGTGGTGATCCGCTTCGCGCCGCTGGGGATTTTCGGTCTGGTAGCCTCGACCCTGGCCACCTCCGGTTTCGGCGCGCTGGTCGGTTACGCGCACCTGCTGGCGGTACTGCTGGGCTGCATGCTGTTCGTCGCGTTGGTGATGAACCCGCTGATCGTATTCTGGAAGCTGCGCCGCAATCCGTATCCGCTGACGCTCCAGTGTCTGCGTGAAAGCGGCATCACCGCATTCTTCACCCGCAGCTCGGCGGCGAACATTCCGGTCAACCTGGAATTGAGCAAGCGCCTGGGCCTGCATGAAGACACCTATTCGGTATCGATTCCGCTCGGCGCCACCATCAACATGGCCGGCGCGTCGATCACCATCACCGTGCTGACCCTCGCAGCCGTACACACGCTGGGCATCGCCGTGGACATCCCGACCGCGATCCTGCTCAGCGTCGTCGCCGCGATCTGCGCCTGCGGTGCTTCGGGTGTGGCCGGTGGCTCGCTGCTGCTGATCCCGCTGGCGTGCAGCCTGTTCGGCATCCCGAGCGAGATCGCCATGCAAGTGGTGGCGGTCGGTTTCATCATCGGCGTGCTGCAGGATTCGGCCGAGACGGCGCTGAACTCCTCCACCGACGTGCTGTTCACCGCCGCTGCTTGCCTGGGCGAAGAGCAGAAAGCCCAGCGTCCGGCGTAAAAAACCGGCGCAATAAAAAAGCCCGCCAAGGCGTAAACCTTGGCGGGCTTTTTGTTGCAGAACGTTTTAGAACGCGCCCATGTAATCGCGCTTGCCCACTTCCACACCGTTGTGACGCAGCAGTGCGTAGGTGGTGGTGACGTGGAAGAAGAACTGCGGCAGGCCGTAGCTCAGCAGGTAAGCCTGGCCGCTGAAGCGCTTCTCTTTCGGGGTGCCCGGACGAGTCACGATCTCGATGCCTTCCTTGCCATTGATCTGCTCTGGCTTGATCTCGCCGATGAAGGCCAGAACCTTGGCGATCAGCGCTTGCAGCTCGGCGAAGGTGGTTTCGGTGTCGTCATATTTCGGGATTTCGATTTCGGCCAGACGCGAGGAAACGCCTTTGGCGAAGTCCACGGCGATCTGCACCTGACGCACCAGCGGGAACATGTCCGGGTACAGACGCGCTTGCAGGAAGGCGTTCGGGTCGATGTTCTTCTCGGTGGCGTGGGCTTCAGCCTTTTTCAGCACATCGCTCACGGCGTTGAGCATTTGTTGGAAAACCGGGACGGATGCGGCGTACAGGGAAATGGTCATGGCAGTCTCACGTGGTGGCTGGGTGAATCGTGGGGGCGATTATAGCCATGCTCGCATGGCGGCGCGGCTTGTCTTTTATCCAGCAAGGATTAGGCTAGGCGCCTTCGACTGCAGAGGGAACGCGCGATGACCACAGAATTTGAAACCAGCTCCGACGAACCACGGCTCAACGCCACGGAAATCCGCATTCTGGGCTCGTTGATCGAGAAACAGGCCACCAGCCCGGAAACCTACCCGTTGACCCTCAACGCGCTGGTGCTGGCCTGCAACCAGAAAACCAGCCGCGAACCGGTGATGAACCTGACCCAGGGCCAGGTCGGCCAGAGCCTGCGCGCCCTCGAAAGCCGCGGTTTCGCCAAACTGGTGATGGGCAGTCGCGCCGACCGCTGGGAGCACAAGGTCGACAAGGCGCTGGAGCTGGTGCCGGCGCAATTGATCCTGACCGGGTTGATGTTCCTGCGCGGCCCGCAGACCGTCAACGAACTGCTGACCCGCAGCGGTCGCATGCATGAATTCGAAGACGCCGAACAAGTGGTGCATCAGCTGGAACGCCTGATCGCCCGGGAGCTGGCGGTGTTGATTCCGCGTCAGGCCGGTCAGCGCGAAGATCGCTACACCCACGCGCTGGGCGATCCGGCGGACATCGAGGCGATTATCGCGGCGCGCCAGAACCCGAGTGATCGCGGGGCTGCCAGCGGCGTTTCAGTGGAGCGCATCGAAGAGCTGGAAGCGCGGATTGCGGCACTGGAAGAGCGCCTGGCCCGCCTCGAGGAATAAGCGCACCGGGGCGGCGTTATTCGCCGTCCCAGTAATCCACGCCGTCTGCCTGCCGCGCCACCGCGACGAATCCCGAGGCATTGCCGTCGGCATCGACGTTGAAGTTGTCCATCACCGCGTATTTGTTCGAGTCCGGGTACTCGCAGATTTCCGGTTGCTGCTGGGTGCTGACGGCCAGATAGCGAAGTTCCGCAGCACTGGTGTTGATGATCTGATGCGCGGCTTCCGGGCCGCCCGGCGGACAGGCGATCACATCACCAGCGCGGATCGGGAAACGTTCGGCACCGAGGCGCACTTCCCCTTCCCCGGCCACCACGTAAAACATTTCTTCATTGACCCGATGACTGTGAAACGGACTGCCACGCATGCCCGGCGGCAGCGAATACAGACGATATCCGAGCTTTTGCGCGCCCAATTGCTGGCCCACCCGGGCGAACCGTTGCTGATAACGCCCGGCAGTTTCGCCCTCAGGGGCCAATGATTCGGGAAGCGGTTCGAGTTCGACGTCATTCAGGTTGAGAATGGGCGGATGCATGCAAACCTCGGCTTTTGTGATGGGCAAGTCTGTGCTTGCTGATCCGGCAGTATAGGCAAACTGTTCGGATCAAAAACCATGTCGCGGCCTTCGCGAGCAAGCTCGCTCCCACAGTGGAAATGCATTTCAATGTGGGAGCGAGCTTGCTCGCGAAAAAGACCGATCAGGCACCGCCTCTCCAAGCCTTTTAGCTACGGGCAAACGCCACCGCCGCATCGAACTGCTCGACCGTCGGCCGCACGCCGGTGTACAGCACGAACTGCTCAAGCGCCTGAATCGCGATCACTTCCAGCCCGGTGATCACCTTTTTACCCTCTGCACGACCGCGCACGATCAGCGGGGTTTCCGAGGGGATCGCCACCACATCGAACACGGTGTCGGCTGACTTGATCACATCCACATCAAAAGAAAGCTGACCCGCTTCCGGACCGCCATCCATCCCGACCGGAGTCACGTTGATCAACATCTGCGGGCGCTCGTCACCCAGTTCCGCCTGCCAGCGATACCCGAGTGAATCCGCCAGCGCACGCCCGGCGCGCTCGTTGCGGGCCACGATCAAACCGTTTTTGTAACCGCCATCGCGCAAGGCACCGGCCACAGCCTTGGCCATGCCGCCACTGCCACGCAGGGCGAAAGTCGTGTCCTTCGGCACCGCGTGGGTTTCCAGCAACTGGGCGATGGCAATGTAATCGGTGTTGTAGGCCTTGAGATGGCCGTTGGTGTTGACGATGGTGTTGATCGACTGGATCGCTGCCGCCGAGGCATCCAGCTCATCGACCAGCGCAATACTGGCTTCCTTGAACGGCATCGATACGCCGCAACCGCGAATCCCCAGCGCGCGGATCCCGCCGACGGCACCGGGCAGGTCCTGGCTGCTGAACGCCTTGTAGTAGAAATTCAGGCCCAGTTGTTCATACAAATGGTTATGAAAACGCAGACCGAAATTCCCGGGACGCCCAGACAGGGACATGCACAATTGGGTGTCTTTGTTGGGGTTCATCTGCATGGGAGGCTCCTTCGAATGCACTTTCGGATGGACGGGATTAGCCAGGCCATCGGGTTCTGAACGATCATAAGGCGGTCTGTTCCGGGCATCACAGCCGATGCCGGAAATACGGTAAACAAACCGGTACAGACCTTACACAAAATTTACCCAGCGGCCGTGCTGTTTTTCAAAATGTTGCTGTCTTAGAAGTATCCCCGCGCCATTCCGGGCCTGTTGCAGGTTCGGACGCCGGGTCGAAGAACCGAGGAATTATCATGATTCGTAAACTCCCCATCGTGGCCTTGTTGATTGGTGCATTCGCGATCACGGGTCAGGCAGAAGCCCACGGCGGTGGCTGGCAGGGCCCGGCGGTATTTGGTGCGATCGTCGGCTCGGCCATCATCGGCTCGGCGCTCATCAACCAGGATCGGCCGGTGTACGTCCAACAGCCTGTTTACGCTCAACCGGCACCGGTCTACGTGCAGCAACCGCCGCCACCGGTCTATTACCAGCCGGCTCCGGTCTATGTGCAGCAACCGGTCTACGTCCAACCGGCCCCGGTCTATTACGGCCCGCCGCGCGGTTATTACGGTCGACCACACTATTACGGTGGTCCGCGCTGGTAACCGGCACACGAAGCCCCGCTTGATAGCGGGGCTTTTTATTGCCTCCGGAAAAGCCAACCGTCCGTCGGCCAAGGTCTGAAAAAATCTCGCCAAGGTCGCTGTGGGGACAGTTTGAACCGTTAAAGTCGGCATGATGGACTCGACCGTCGGGGGCAAAACACAAACGGTCATCTATTTGTCATGACGGAACCGCACTCTGAATCCGTCCGCATACAACAGGTTGATAACAACAAGGACGACTTGAATGCCTACACAGAATCCGCACCGCATCGTCGGTTTATGCACCTCGAGCAAGGTCTACAACGCCCTGACCGAACTCAAGCACCTGGAAGGCCACCGCACGGCGAAGTTTCTCTCGCTGCTGGCGGAAAACCTGGTGCGCAAGGGGTTTCTCAATGAACACGAGATCGTGCACATGCTCGATCAAGTAGTGGATTGAGCCAGCCCTCACTGGCGTCAATGACCACTATCGAAAGCGTTGATTGTCCCTGAAACGGCCAACTCCCTAAGGTAGCTCCATAGATTGATGGAGGTACTTCTCATGGCTCAGGTTCAAATCATGTCCGTTGTCGGTAGCGCCGTTCCCGCTTCGCTCAGAGAGCTGGGGCTGCTTGCCTGCTGGTATCTGGTACGCGACGGCGAGCCGGTCAGCGGCCCGCTCACGTCCTTGCCGGCGGCGCAGGCACTGTCGCAACAACTGCTCAATGGTCCGTTCAAGGCTTAAGGCAGCTGCACTTTCGGTTTGCTTTCGATGAACAGCGCCCAGCTCGACATGAACAGCGCCGCAATCAGCGGCCCGATCACGAAACCGTTGAGCCCGAAGACGGCCAACCCGCCCAGGGTCGAGATCAGGATCATGTAGTCCGGCATCCGGGTGTCCTTGCCCACCAGGATCGGGCGCAGCAGGTTATCCACCAGACCGATCACGAACACCCCGAACAACCCCAGCACCACGCCCTGCCAGATCATCCCGCTGAGCAGGAAATAAGCCGCGACCGGCACCCAGACAATCCCCGCCCCCACCGCCGGCAGCAACGACAGAAACGCCATCAGCACCGCCCAGAGCAACGCGCTGGGAATGTCGAGAAACCAGAAAATCGCCCCGCCCAGCGCACCCTGCGTGATCGCCACCAGCAGATTGCCCTTCACCGTCGCGCGCACCACGCGGTTGAATTTCAGCTGCAAACGGCGTTTGTGATGTTCCTCCAGCGGTATCGCCGTGCGCACCTTGCGCGCCAGTTCGGCGCCATCGCGCAGGAAGAAAAACAGCAAGTACAGCATGATGAAAAAACTCACCACGAAATCGAACGTGCCCTGGCCGAAACTGAAGGCCTGACTCGCCAGCACCTGACTGCCCTGCATCGAGGCCTTGACGATTTTCTCGCGCAAGGCATTGAGTTCGCCCATGCCGAAGCGGTCGAGCAAGTGCTGAAAGTACGGCGGCAGGCTGTGTTTGAACTGCGCCAGATACGCTCCGATATCGAGCTTGCCGCTTTCGATATTGTCGTAAAGCGTCGCCCCTTCCTGCACCAGCAGCACACTGATGACGATCACCGGCAGGATCGCGATCACCAGGCAGACACTCAACGTACACAGTGATGTCAGGTTGCGTTGCCAGCCGAATTTCAATTGCAACTGGCGCTGCATCGGCGCGAACAGGATGCCGAGAATCACCGCCCAGAACACCGCGCCGTAGAACGGCAGCAGGATCCAGATAAAGGCGACCGTCACCAGAAACAGCAGCACGGTGAGGGATTTGAATTGCAGACTCTTTTGGTTCATGTCCGGTCCAGGTCAGTCAGGCGCCACCCGCGCCCGTCCCGTTTAGTCAGCCAGCGTCAGCGCGAGTGCCCTGTTTCTTCATGGAGCATAGATCCAGATCAATAAACCCTCGGCGCAACTGCTCTACCCTGCCGCGCTTTTGCGACCGACGCCGCCATGACGACCTCCTTCACCCCCGAACTGCTCGCCCCCGCCGGCACCCTGAAAAACATGCGCTACGCCTTCGCCTACGGGGCCGATGCGGTGTACGCCGGCCAGCCGCGCTACAGCCTGCGGGTGCGCAACAACGAGTTCGATCACGCCAATCTCGCCCTCGGCATTCGTGAAGCCCAGGCCCAGGGCAAGCGCTTCTACGTGGTGGTCAACATCGCGCCGCATAACGCCAAGCTGAAGACCTTCCTCAAGGATCTGGCGCCAGTGATCGAGATGGCGCCGGATGCGCTGATCATGTCCGACCCCGGCCTGATCATGCTGGTGCGCCGGCACTTTCCGCAGATGCCGATCCACCTGTCGGTGCAGGCCAACACGGTGAACTGGGCGAGCGTCGAGTTCTGGCAGCAACAGGGACTGAGCCGGATCATCCTGTCCCGTGAATTGTCGCTGGAAGAAATCGGCGAAATCCGCGAGCAAGTGCCGGGCATGGAGCTTGAAGTGTTCGTCCACGGCGCGCTGTGCATGGCCTATTCCGGCCGCTGCCTGCTCTCGGGTTACATGAACAAGCGCGACGCCAATCAGGGCACCTGCACCAACGCCTGCCGCTGGAAATACTCGGCGCAGGAGGCCAGCGAAAACCAGCTCGGCGAAATCGTGCAGACCTTCGAACCGCAACCGACTCTCGGCCTCGGCGCTCCCACCGATCAGGTGTTCCTGTTGCAGGAAGCCAACCGTCCCGGCGAGTTGATGCCGGCATTCGAAGACGAACACGGCACCTACATCATGAACGCCAAGGACCTGCGCGCGGTGCAGCACGTCGAACGCCTGACCCGCATGGGCGTGCACTCACTGAAGATCGAAGGCCGGACCAAATCCCACTTCTATTGCGCCCGCACCACTCAGGTCTATCGCCGGGCCATCGACGATGCGGTGGCCGGCCGCGAATTCAACCGCAGCCTGATGACCGATCTGGAATCCCTCGCCCAGCGCGGCTACACCGAAGGCTTCCTGCGCCGCCATGTGCATGACGAATACCAGAACTATCAGAACGGCAGCTCGGTGTCGGAGCGTCAGCAGTTTGTGGGCGAACTGACCGGCGAACGCCGGGACCGGCTGGCCGAGGTCAAGGTGAAGAACCGCTTTGCGCTGGGCGATCATCTGGAACTGATGACGCCCAAGGGCAACTTTCATTTTGATCTGCATGAATTGCGGAACCTTAAAGACGAAGCCATCGACGTGGCGCCGGGGGACGGGCATACGGTGTATCTGCCGATTCCGGATGCGGTGGATTTGCGCTTCGGCTTGTTGATGCGCGATCTCGGCGCTGTTTAGAAGCAGCAAAAAAACCCGGCCAATCAGCCGGGTTTTATTCAACGCCTGTCATCGGACAGCGGTGTCGGCTCATCAGCCGGCGGCATGTCTTCATCAGACGACGGATCCTTCCAGTCTTCCGGCCGGTCGGCATCGCTCAACGGATCGCGCCCAGGCATCACGCCCGGTGGCATCTCGTGATCGGCCAGCGTCGGTTCATCCGTACCGGGGACTTTGCGGGTAGGGTCGGTTGGGGCCGTGCCTCCCTGAAACAGCGTATCGTCAGCCATGATTGCACCTCAAAGAATGAGGCCCGGAATATCCGGGTCGTACTCGTTGGAAGTGCCGCCGCACAGGGCGTGCTATCGAACAGACCAGCGGCATTCAGCCCCGGGCTGAAAACCGGTCGCGACTGTTGGTCAGGTGCAGCCACATCGCTGCGCGCGCCGCGTCCGGGTCCTGACGCTTGATCGCATTGAGGATCGCCTCATGCTCAAGATTCGCCAGTTGCCCGAGCTTGCTCAAATCCTCCGCGCCGCGCTCGGCCGCGTTGACCCGGGTGCGCGGGATCATTGCGCTGCCCAGGTGCTGCATGATTTCGGTGAAGCAGACATTGCCGGTGGCTTCGGCAATCAACAGGTGGAAGCGCCGGTCGGCCTCGACGCAACTGTCGTTGTTGGCCAATAGACGCTGATAGTCGTCCAGCGCCTGACGCATCTGCACCAGTTGCTGTTCGGTACGACGCTGCGCCGCCAGTGCCACCGCTTGCGTCTCCAGCCCCATGCGCAATTCGAGAATGCTGCGCACGCCCAGCGCGGTGTCGACATTCAGCCGCAATCCCTGCTCCGGCGCGCGCTCGATCACGAAGGTGCCGATGCCGTGCCGCGTCTCCACCAGCCCCGACGCCTGCAATTTGGAAATCGCCTCACGCACCACGGTGCGACTGACGCCGTGTTCCTGAACGATCGAGTTTTCCGACGGCAACTTGTCACCGGGCAACATCTGGCCGAGCAGGATGCTCTGGGTGAGTTTTTCCACCAGGTCATGGGCCAGGTTGTGCGCGCGTTTACGGGCGGGAGCGTCGAGGTCTTCTTGCATGGTCGGTTCCGGTGATCGGGGCAAACCGATCGTAGCACTGGAGGTGATCACTTGTATGAGCTCCTATCAATTTCAGGCCTCAACTTGTATGACAACACTAGGTTTCAGTTAGAAAACTCTCCTTTGCGTCGAGCAATCGCCCCACGATCACTGGCATGGAATGCTCTGCCATATCTGATAAAACCTTTACCAAAGCCAACAAATACGGCACTTAAAATCTTAAAAAGCATAAAAACCGCCTCCCGTAGACAAATTTGATTGAGCCCTACCGCTTGTAGGAAAAAAAAATCTGGTTGTATGATGTCTATCAACAACGCAACACCAGACACACCCCGCATAAAAATAACGAGTGGGAGAAAACCAAGTGAAATCATCCATTGCCGGGATGAACGAGGGCGCCGATTCCGTGCTGTCCTCCGCCATTGCCAAAGTCAAACGCCACGTCCTGCCGCTGTTCGTCATCATGTTCATCGTCAATTACATTGACCGGGTGAACATCGGCTTCGTCCGCACCCACATGGAACACGACCTCGGCATCGGTGCCGCGGCCTACGGTTTCGGTGCCGGGCTGTTCTTCATCGGTTACGCGCTGTTCGAAGTCCCTTCCAACATGCTGCTGCAAAAGGTCGGCGCGCGAATCTGGCTGACCCGCATCATGTTCACCTGGGGTCTGGTGGCCGCCGGCATGGCGTTCATCCAGAACGAAACCCACTTCTACATCCTGCGTTTCCTGCTCGGCGTGGCCGAGGCCGGGTTCTTTCCCGGGGTGATCTACTACTTCACCCGCTGGTTGCCAGGGGCCGAGCGCGGCAAGGCGATTGCGATTTTCTTGAGCGGTTCGGCCGTGGCCTCGCTGATTTCCGGCCCGTTGTCCGGCCTATTGCTGCAGATCGAAGGTCTGGGCCTGCACGGCTGGCAGTGGATGTATTTCATTGAAGGGATGTTCTCGGTCTGCCTGTGCGTATTCGTGTGGTTCTGGCTCGACGCCAAACCCCACGATGCGAAATGGCTGACCCGCGCCGAGCAGGATGCGCTGGTCAAAGCGATCGACGATGAGCAGAAGGCCCGCGAAGCCGCGACCCCGATCCGGCCGTCGCTGGGCAAACTGCTCAAGGATCGCCAGATCATCCTGTTCTGCCTGATCTACTTCTTCATTCAATTGACCATCTACGCTGCGACGTTCTGGCTGCCGAGCATCATCAAGAAGATGGGCGAGATGAGCGACTTCCAGGTCGGCCTGTTCAACTCGATTCCGTGGCTGCTGTCGATCATCGGCATGTACGCATTCGCCTCGTTCTCGGCGAAGTGGAAACACCAGCAGGCGTGGGTCGCCACAGCACTGTTGATCGCCGCTGCGGGGATGTTCATGTCCACCACCGGCGGGCCGATTTTTGCCTTCGTCGCGATCTGCTTTGCTGCGCTGGGTTTCAAATCCGCGTCTTCGCTGTTCTGGCCGATTCCGCAGGCTTATCTCGACGCACGGATCGCCGCTGCCGTCATCGCGCTGATCAACTCGGTGGGCAACCTCGGCGGCTTCGTCGCCCCGACCACTTTCGGTCTGCTGGAACAACACACCGGTTCGATCCAGGGCGGCCTCTATGGCCTGGCCGCGACCTCGATCATCGCCGCGATCATCGTGTTCGCCGCCCGCATGACACCCAAATCCGCACCTGACGTCGCCGTGGCCGATGCCGCGCCGAAACACGCTTGAAAGGACAATCCCAAATGACCGCACACGACATCGCCAAAGCCCCGATCATCACCGAGATGCAAGTCATCCCGGTGGCCGGCCACGACGGCATGCTGCTCAACCTGAGCGGCGCCCACGGGCCGTTTTTCACCCGCAACATCGTCATCCTCAAGGACAACGCCGGCCACACCGGCGTCGGTGAAGTACCCGGCGGCGATCGCATCCGCCAGACTCTTGAAGACGCGCGCAGTCTGGTGGTCGGCAGCCCGATCGGCACGTATCAGAAGATCCTCAACCAGGTGCGCCAGACCTTCGCTGACCGCGATGCCGGCGGCCGTGGCCTCCAGACGTTCGATCTGCGCATCACCATTCACGCAGTCACCGGGCTCGAAGCCGCCCTGCTCGACCTGCTCGGCCAGCATCTTGATGTACCGGTGGCGGCATTGCTCGGCGAAGGTCAGCAGCGCGATGAAGTGAAGATGCTCGGTTATCTGTTCTACGTGGGCGATCGCCGGGAAACCGACCTCGCCTACCGCAGCGAACCGGATGCCGACAATGACTGGTTCCGCGTACGTCACGAGAAAGCCATGACCGCCGACGCCGTGGTGCGCCTGGCCGAAGCTGCCCACGCGCGCTATGGCTTCAAGGACTTCAAGCTCAAGGGCGGCGTACTCAGCGGCGATGCTGAAATCGAAGCGGTGACCGCACTGGCCGAACGCTTCCCCGATGCCCGTATCACCCTCGATCCGAACGGCGCGTGGTCATTGAAAGAGGCGATCCGTTTGTGCCGCGACCAGCATAATGTGCTGGCTTACGCGGAAGATCCGTGCGGCGCGGAAAACGGTTACTCGGGCCGCGAAGTGATGGCCGAATTCCGTCGCGCCACCGGGCTGAAAACCGCCACCAACATGATCGCCACCGACTGGCGCGAGATGGGCCACGCGATTCAGTTGCAGTCGGTGGACATCCCGCTGGCCGATCCGCATTTCTGGACCATGCAGGGTTCGGTGCGCGTGGCGCAGATGTGCCACGAATGGGGCCTGACCTGGGGCTCGCACTCCAACAACCACTTCGACATATCCCTGGCGATGTTCACCCACGTCGCGGCCGCCGCGCCGGGCGACATCACCGCCATCGACACCCACTGGATCTGGCAGGACGGCCAGCGCCTGACCAAGGCGCCGTTGCAAATCGTCGACGGCTGCGTGCAGGTGCCGAAGAAACCGGGGCTGGGCGTGGAGCTGGACATGGATCAGGTGGCCAAGGCCCACGAACTCTATAAAGGCATGGGGCTGGGCGCGCGGGATGACAGCGTGGCGATGCAGTTTCTGATTCCGGGCTGGACGTTCGATAACAAGAAGCCGTGCCTGGTGCGCTAAGCCTGCGCAGCCTCCAACAGCCAGTGCCTGAACGCCGCCATTGCCGACGTCTCCGGCCGTGACTGCAAGCGCGTCAGCCAATAGCTGCCGGTGGTGATTTCGATGGCAAAGGGTTGGCGGATCAGGTCCGCCGCCAGTTGCCGGGCAAACATCAGCGGCGGCGCCAGTGCCACCCCGCCGCCCTGCAACGCCGCCTCCATCATCGCCAGCGACGAGTCGAACACGATGCTCTGGGGCGGCGCGGCATGGGTCGCCAGACCGGCCGCGTGAAACCATTCCGACCACTCATCGGTGCGATAGGAACGCAGCAAGCGCTGTTGCAAAAGATCTCCCGGCGTGTGCAGTTGCCGGGCGATTTCCGGCACGCAGAGCACCGACAACGGTGCCTCCAGCAAACGGGTCGCCTCGATGCCGTGCCATGCCCCGGCGCCAAACCGGATCGCGTAATCCAGCCCTTCGGCGGCTACGTCCACCCGATTGTTGTTGGTCGACAGCCGCAAATCTATGAGCGGATGTTTCGCCTGAAAGTCCGCCAGCCTCGGCAACAACCAGCCCACGGCGAAGGTGCCCACCGCGCCGACCGTGAGCATTTCCCGATATTGCCCGCCCGCCAGACGCTCGAGCATCTGCGCGATATGATCGAACGACGTGGTCAGCACCGGCAGCAGGGTTTCGCCCTCGCCGGTCAGCATCAGCCCACGGGGCAGGCGTTTGAACAGGATCACGCCGAGTTGCGCCTCCAGGCTTTTGACCTGATGGCTGACGGCCGCCTGGGTCACGCACAACTCCACGGCCGCACGGGTAAAGCTCAAGTGGCGCGCAGAGGCTTCAAAGGCGCGCAATGCATTCAAGGGCAATTGAGGTCGAATCATGCCAAGTCCCAAATTTTTCTAATGGCTCGTCCGAGATTTCATCGTTTGTCGAAAGACCCCGGACTGCCTAGATTTGGCGGCGCCGATCAGCCGGCCCGACGGAAAACGCTCGCAGTGTAGCGGGATAACACCATCAACACTCATGGAGAGTGGTTCACGCATGTCTTCGATCAACCTGAACAAACTCAAGCGCTTCAGCGCTTTCGGACTTTTCTTCAGCGCCGCCACCTGCCTGGCCGCCCCGCAAACCGACGATCAGTTGCAGGCGCTGGTCAAAGCCACTGTGACCCCGGTCATGCAGCAACAGGATATCGCCGGTCTGGCCGTGGCCGTGACCGTCGATGGCAAGGCACATTACTTTAACTACGGTGTCGCCGACAAAAGCACCGGGCAAGCGGTGAGTGAAAACACCCTGTTCGAAATCGGCTCGGTGAGCAAAACCTTCACCGCAACCCTCGCCGCCTACGCCCAGGCCAGCGGCAAACTGGAGTTCTCCGACAAGGCCAGCCAGCACTGGCCCGAACTGAAAGGCAGCGCCTTCGACCACATCAGCCTGCTGCAACTCGGCACCTACAGCCCCGGCGGCCTGCCGCTGCAATTCCCGGACGCCGCGGATTCTTCCGACAAGATGCTCGGCTATTACCAACAGTGGAAACCGACCTTTCCGGCCGGCAGCCATCGCCTCTATTCCAACCCGAGCATCGGCCTGTTCGGCTACCTGGCAGCGAAAAGCCTCGGCCAGCCGTTCAATCAGGTCATGACCGAAACCCTGCTGCCAAAACTCGGGCTCAAGCACACCTTCCTGTCGGTGCCCGCGTCTGAAGAAAAGCTCTACGCCCAGGGCTACGACAAGAACAACAAACCCGTTCGAGTCAGCCCCGGCGCCCTCGACTCCGAAGCCTACGGCGTGAAAACCAGCGCAGCCGACCTGCTGCAATACGCCCAGGCCAACCTCGACACCGCCAAACTCGAAGCACCGCTGCAAAAAGCCATCGCCCTCACCCACACCGGTTACTACACCGTCGGCGACATGACCCAGGGCCTGGGCTGGGAACGCTACACCTACCCGATCAGCCTCGACCGCCTGCTGGACGGCAACTCGACGCCGATGGCCATGGAACCGCACAAGGTCAAATGGCTCACCCCGCCACAGCCTGAACCGGCGAACGTGCTGCTGAACAAGACCGGCTCCACCGCTGGCTACGGCGCGTACGTCGCGTTCGTGCCATCGAAGAAAGTCGGGATCGTGATTCTGGCGAACCGCAATTACCCGAATGGAGAGCGGGTGAAGATTGCGCACAGGATTCTTAGTGAGTTGACCCGGTAATCACGCCATAAAAAACGGGCGACCTGAGAAGGTCGCCCGTTTTTGTTTGGGGGTTTGAAAAGCACTCTCTCGCCCGCCCCCTGACAAAAAGATACACCCCAGCGCCAAAGATACCTCTGCGCGACACGCCCCATTGCTTCCCCCCACAAACCTTGTAGGATCGCGCCTTTTTTTCACCGCCCCACCACCACGCATCCGATCCGCCGGGCCTGTCACCCCCTGCGGACTATGCTGAAAAAGGGCCTGAGGGTTGATCCATGAAAGTGCTGTTGGTCGATGATCACGCGGTAGTGCGCATGGCGATCGGGATGATTCTGGCCCGTGAAGGCCATGAGGTTGTGGGTGAGTGCGACAATGGTGTGGATGCGTTGAGCCAGGCGTTCGCGCTCAGGCCCGATGCGATTGTGCTCGACCTGGATATCCCGCAGCTCGACGGCATGGCGGTGATCGACCGCTTGCGCATCGGCGGCAGCAAGGCTCATGTGCTGGTGCACACCGGGTTGAAAAGCCAGGCCTATGCGGCGCAATGCCTGCGGGCCGGAGTGTCGGCGTTCTTGTCGAAGGTCGATGATCCGGTGGAGATCGTCACCGCGCTCAAAGCGGTGGCCAGCGGCAAGACGTGGTTTCCGGTCAATGCGCTGAATTCGGTGCGGTCCAGCGATTTTGCCCGGAACGATGCGCAATTGCTCGATGGCGTGTCGCGACGTGAACTCAAGGTGTTGCATGGTCTGGCTCAGGGCAAAAGCAACAAGGAGATCGCCGATGACATGCTGCTCAGCAACAAGACCGTCAGCACCTACAAGACACGCCTGATGCAGAAACTCAACGCAGGCACGCTGCTTGAGCTGATCGATTTCGCCAAACGCAATCACCTGGTCTGAACCATGAGGTTCGGGCGATGGCTGAGCGCGTTGAGCCTGACGCTGCTGGCGCTGACAGCGAATGCCGGGGCGCTGAACCTGCTCAGCCGTGCCGCTGACAATCAGGTCGCCCTGCCCCTCAACAACGCCCAGCACCAATGGCTGGCCAGCAAAAATGTGCTGCGCGCCGGGGTGTATGCGCCGGAACGGCCACCGCTGGATATCACCGCCAACCAGAAGGATTACGAAGGCCTGTCGGCGGACTATCTCGACCTTGTAGCCCGCAGCCTCGGCCTGCGGGTCGAGATCGAGCAATACGCCAACCAGTCGGATGCCCTCGCAGCGCTGCAACGGGGCGAAGTCGATCTGGTGCCGCGCATCAATCACCTCGAAGCGAACTACGGCGATCTGAGACTGAGCGCGCCCTACGCTTACGATCAGGCCGTGCTGATCAGCCACTTCGGCACCCACTGGTCCAATGATCGGCTGCCGGCCGGCACCACCGTGCTGTTCGATCAGGACTGGATCACCCGGGAGCGAGTGGCGTCGCTGTTTCCCGAGCACCCGCTGCAAGCCGTCGATTCGACCCAGCAAGGCCTCGGGCTTGTGGCCTACGGCGAAGGCATGGTGTTGCTGACCGATGCGATTACCGCGCAATACCTGCTCGAACGCAGCTACCAGCAAAGCCTGAAACAGACCATTCAACGGGACTCCGAAGGGCTGGGCTTCAGCTTCGCCGTGCAGCAGGACGATGCGCGGTTGCTCAGCCTGCTCAATGCCGCGATGGCGAAGATCACGCCTCAGGAACGCACCGTCATCGCCCGGCGCTGGGGCATCGGCGCCAACCCGAAACTCGGCTACAACCGCCTGCAACTGACGGCCGCCGAACAGCAATGGATCAAGGATCACCCGCAGATCGAGGTCCTGGCCAACGACCGCTATTCACCGTTCAGTTTCTTCGACAACGAAGGCCAGCTGCGAGGCATGGCCGCCGATCTGTTGGAAACCATCAACGACCGCACCGGCCTGACGTTCCGGCCGGTCAAGATGTCTTCCGTCGACGCCATGACTGGCCGCGCGCAACGGGATCCGCCCAGCCTGATCGGCGCGATGACCTACAGCGCCCGGCGCGACGAACGCCTGACGTTCTCCCGGGCCTACGTGATCAACCCGTTCGTGCTGGTCACTCGCACGCAACCGGAGCGTCAGGGGCTGGCCGGTCTCAAGGGCCATCGGGTCGCGATCATCAAGGATTCTGCCGCCGCCAACTGGCTGGAGCGCGAATGGCCGGACATCCAGACCGTGCCGGTCGAAACACCCATCGAGACCTACGAACTGCTCGCCGAAGGCCAGGTCGATGGCGTGATCCAGCCGCAGATGGGCGCGGCGTATCTGATCGACCGGTTCTTTCGCGGTCGCCTGCAAATCGATTCGGTGCTCGGTTCGCAACCGGCGCTGATCGGTTTCTCCAGCGGCAAACAGAATGCCATGCTGATCTCGATCCTCGACAAGGCACTGCTCGATATCGCCCCGGACGAGCTCAGCGATCTGGCCAACCGCTGGCAGAACTCGCAAGACCGCCAGGATGACTGGAGCACCTACAAGCACTGGATTCTGCGTGCAACTCTGGTGCTGTTGACGGTTTTGCTGGCCATTCTGGCGTGGAACTTCGGCCTGCGCCGGCAGATCGCCGAGCGGCAAAAAGCACAGAAAGCCTTGAGCGATCAGTTGTTGTTCATGCAAGTGCTGGTCGACGGCACGCCGCACCCGATCTACGTGCGCGACCGCAAGGGTCTGTTGCTGAGCTGCAACCGCGCCTATCTGCAGGTGATGGAAGTCGAGCCGCAGCAGGTGCTGAACAAGGGGCTGATCGAGGCCGATATTCTGCCGCTGGACACCGCCCACCAGTACAAACGCATCCACCGCGCCACGCTGGAAAGCGGTGAACCGTCGTTCGACAACTTCACCATGACGGTCAAGGACAAGACCTATCACATCTACCATTGGGCCCTGCCCTACCGCGATTCCGACGGGATGATGACCGGGGTGATCGGCGGCTGGATCGACTTCACCGAACAGCAGCACCTGCAACACGCCTTGCTCGCGGCCAAGCATCAGGCCGAGGCGGCAAACCGGGGCAAGAGCCATTTTCTGGCGGTGATGAGCCACGAGATCCGCACACCGATGAGCGCCCTGATCGGCGTGCTCGAACTGTTGCGCCGCCAGCACGCCCCGCGCCCGGACGACACCGAACTGATCGACATTGCCCAGCAGTCCGCCGGCGGCATGATGGAATTGATCGGCGAAATTCTCGACCTGACCAAGATCGAGGCCGGCCAGTTCGAACTGCGCAGCAGCCGCTGCCATCCCGAACAACTGGCGCGCGCGGTGCTTGAGGGATTCGCCAGCCTGGCCCGACAGAAAAACCTCGAGCTGAACTTCATCAGTGACCAGGCCGACAGTGCCGTGGAACTCGATTCCCTGCGCTTTCGGCAGATTCTTTCGAACCTGCTGAGCAATGCGATCAAGTTCACCCCGCAGGGAAGCGTAACCGTCGAGTTGAACCTGACGCCCGACGTTGACCGTACGCATCTGTGCCTGGCCGTCCGCGACACCGGCATCGGCCTGGATGACCAGCAGCGCCAGCGTCTGTTCCAGCCCTATACGCAATTCGAGGCCGGTGACAGCGAAATGCAGACCGGCACGGGGCTGGGGCTGTCGATCTGTCGGCAACTGACTGAGTTGATGGGCGGCCGGTTGACCTGCGAAAGTCGCCCCGGCCAAGGCACTTGCTTCACGCTGAATCTCGATCTGCAACGCCTGCCCGACCACGAGCCGCTGCCGCAGATTGCCCCGGAAAACCTGCCGCCATTACCTGTGCGGGACGTGCTGATCGTCGAGGATCACGAGTTCAACCGCGTGGTGCTGCAGCGTCAGCTGGAATCGCTGGGCATGCGCGTGACCTGCGCCGAAAACGGGATCGAAGGTCTACGTCTCTGGCGTGAAGGCGCCTTCGACTACCTGATCACCGACTGCAACATGCCGCTGCTCAACGGCGACAGGATGACCCGTCAACTACGCGCCATCGAAGCCGCCGAGGGCCGCGCTCCCACCCATGTGCTGGGCCTCACCGCCCATGCGCAGACCGAGGAAATCCAGCGCTGTCTCGATGCCGGCATGAACGATTGCCTGTTCAAGCCGCTCACCCGCCGTGCGCTGGAAGATTATCTGCGTCAAGCGGAACAGGCCCGGCAGGCGACCGCTCCGTGCTTCGACCTGTCGAAAGTCAGCGCCATCACCGCCGGTGACAGCACGCAAACCCGGCAACTGCTGGCCACGGTACTGCGCACCAACCAGGAAGACTTCGAGACGATGCTGGCGTTGTTCCAGGCCGGTGATTTTCCGGGGATGAAACGCTGCTGCCACAAGATCCTCGGCAGCGCGCGGATCATTCACGCCGCGCCGCTGATTGCCGCGTGCGAACAACTGGAGTCGACCTGCGAAGTCAGCACCACGCGCCAGGAAGTACACCGTTTGTTCGAAGCCTTCGGCCAGCAGATGAAGCGCCTGCAGACGCACCTGCAAACGGCCTTGCACAGCGTTTCCATGTAGGACGCTTCCTACAAAAACTTGGGAAGTACCTGCGTTACCCCGTCCCCTCGCCTGCGCAGAATTCGCCGCCTCTTCTCACTGTTGTCGGCGGATCATCATGTTTGCGTTGGGTGTGCGGTTTTCTCGGATTTCGATATCGGGTGCAATGTTGGCGCTGAGTGCGGCACCCATGGTGGTGCAGGCTGCAAGTTGCGACAGCCTGCCCTGCCTGACCTCGCCACAGACCAATTTGCTGGTCGATAACGGCTTGACGGTTTTTGCCGGCACCGATGCAAAGCTCAGTGACAGTATCGTGAGCCTCGGAGAGATCCAGGTGCTGGATGCCGGCGAAGCCAGCGGCTCCACGATCAAAGACAGCGGCAGACTGCACGCCCAGGACAGCGCGAAGCTCACCGATACCCTGATGGACAACGGCATCTTACTGTTGACCGGTTCCGCCACAGCACTGACGACCCAGGTCAACGATGGTTTTTTTGAAGTGACGCAAAATGCGGCGGTCAGCAATACCCGGCTCGACGGTGGCCAGATGTATGTCTACGGCGATGCATTGGCCAAAAACACCCGCGTCGCCAACAGCTTGATGACGGTCTACCAGCAAGGCCATGCGCAGCAGACCACGATCAATGCCGGAGGTGAACTGAGGGTCGAGGACTTTGCATCGGCTGCTGATTCGCAGATCAATCAGGGCGGCGTGATGACCAGTGTGGCCGGCACATCGGCCTTCAATACGACGGTCAACCCTGGCGGATTGATGGTGCTTGGCGCCGGAGCGGCTGCGAGCGACACCACTCTGAATGACGGCGCAGTGCTGCGCCTCAAGGGCGATGCAACCCTAAGCGGCGCCAACCTCGTGGATGGCCGGGTCGAATATGCCGACCCGGCCGTAGGTGGAACATTCCACACCCTGACCATCAATGGCCCTTTGAACGGCAACGGGACGTTCGTGATGAACACCGACCTGGCGTCGTTGCGCGGTGACCTGCTCAAGGTGCAAGGGGCGGTCAACGACCTGCACACGCTGGTAGTGGCCGATTCCGGCGCCGCTCCGAGCGGCGCGCAGCAGTCTTTGAAACTGGTCGAGGGTAACGGTGGCAGCGGGGATTTCCAGCTGTTTGGCGGCACGGTCGATGCGGGGGCGTATCGCTACTCGCTGCAGAAACAGGGAAGCGACTGGTATCTGGGCAAACCGGCGATCAGCACACCGGATGAAAACATTCAGGACCCTCAGACTCCTCCCGTCGACGGCGAACCGGACACCGTAGTACAACCGGTTGATGGACAGCCTGACTCCGTGGCGCAACCGGTGGTCAGTCAACCGCCAGCGATACCACAACCGCAAGCACTGACACTCAGCAAAGGCGCGAACGCCGCTGTCGCCAGTCAGGCCGCCACCGCCGCGCTGCTCGACGCACAGAACGCCAGCACCCGGCAGCACTTTTCCGACCTGCGTTCGGGCAACGATCAGGGCGGCATCTGGGCTCGGGGTTACGGTGCCGAACAGAAACTCGACACCCGCACCAGTCGCGCCTTTCAACAGCAGTCCAACGGCATGGAAATCGGCGCTGACAAGGCGCTACCGATTGCCAATGGCACGCTGTACGTCGGAGCGCTGTTCGGTCTGGGTCAGGGCCGCCAGGATTTCGGTGAGCGCAGCAAGGGCACGATCGACAGCACCACGTTCGGTGCCTACGCCAGCTATCAGGATCAGGGCGGGTTGTATGTCGATGGCGCACTGAAATATTCGCGGCTGGACAACGAAATCAAGATTACCAGCAACCTCGGTGAGCCGGTCAAGGCGCACTACAGCAACCATGCCGTGAGCGCAGAAACGCAACTGGGCAAGGTCATCGATCTGGGCCGGGGCTGGTTCGTCGAACCGCAGGCGGGTTTGCAGGTGACACACATCAGCGGCGGCGATTACGTCGCCAGCAACGGGCTGGACGTGCAACAGGATGCAATGACCTCGGTGCAGAGCCGGGTCGGCGGTCAGTTCGGTCGCGAATGGCAGCTGGATCAGGGCCTGCGGATCAAGCCATACGTGAAAGCCGCGTGGGTCACCGAGCATGCCGGCGACAGCGAAGTGACCGTCAGCGGTGCGAAGCTCGACAGTCGCCTGCCGGGGTCACGGGCCGAACTGGGCGGCGGCCTGGTGCTGACGGCCGCGCAGAACCACCATGCGTATATCGAAGGCCTGTACACAAAAGGCAGCGATATCGAGCAACCATGGGCCGTGAATGTCGGGTATCGCTACAGCTGGTGACAGGCGGGCAAAAAAAATGGCGAACGCTTTATAACGTTCGCCATTTTTATTCAGAGCCTGCCGCCATCAATCATCCGGCATTTCCGGCGGCTTGGCCGGTTTGGTCGGCTTCGCCGGTTTTGTCCCTTTCGCACCCTTGGCCGGTGCCGGTTCTGCAGCAGCCGGGGCCGTGACCACGGTGGAAGTAGTTTCTTTCTCGGCGGCAGGCAGCGCATCAATGGTGTCGAAAATTTTCTTCAAATCGACCGCCGCCGCTTCATCCCCCGAAGCCGTCAGTTTGGTCTCTCCATCCTTGCCCACCAGGAAGACTTTCGGATACGCCCCGGCGCCCAGCTTCAGCGAGCGCAGCAGCGCCATGGTTTGCTGCTGCTCCAGGCTTTTGCCATCGACCTGACCGCTCATGCTCAGGATGGTGTAAACCTTGATCTTGCGGTCGGCGATGCCTTGTTTGTTGGCCGGGTCGTCCAGCGCTTTTTTCAGGCTGACCCAATAAGAATCGACCGTACTGGAAGCGATCACGATCACCGGGCGGTTGATGCCCTTGTCGACGTCCAGAGGGGAATCGCCGTCGGCGGCGAACAGGGGGCCGGCAATCGCCAGCAAGAGTGTCAGGGTCAGTGACCTGATGAGCATGCGCATCTCCTTTTGATATCCACGCTCTAATGATTGCGCATCGCGGCGATTGTTCCGGGGGGTGCCCGGCAAAAGTGTTTCGCCTTGCCCAAAGCTTAGGTCAGCACCGATTTTGCGCAACCGGACGGGCGCGATCCTGTCGCCCATTTGTTTACCTTTTATGACCGCGTCAGCCAGACGCTTGAGCCTTCAGGGCCATGGATGCTCGCCGATCAAAACGCCAGCTTGTAACCGATCAACACCAGCATCGTCGCCAGGCACGGGCGCAGCAGTTCATCGGAGACGCGGCCGGTCAGGTGGCTGCCGAGCCAGATGCCCGGCAATGAGCCGATTAACAGAAAGCCCAGCACGCCCCAATCCATGTTGCCCATGCTCGCGTGGCCGAGGCCGGCGACCAGGGTCAGCGGAACGGCATGGGCGATTTCGGTGCCGACCAGGCGGCGGGTCGGCAGCAGCGGATAGAGGATGAACAGCGCGACAGTGCCGAGGGCGCCGGCGCCGATCGAGGTCAGGGCGACCATGGTGCCGAGGATCAGACCGGTGATCACCGTCATGACATTCAGGCGCGCGCCGCTGGGGTTGTAGTTGCCGCCGGCACGTTTGTGGGCGAATTCCAGCAGGCGCTTTTTGAACAGAATTGCCAGCGCCGTGGCGAACAGCACGAAGCCCAGGGCCTGCTTGATGATGGCGTTCATCGCGTCCGGCGCGGTGTGCAGGGTGCTGAGGAACCACAAGGTCATCGCCACCGCGGGGACACTGCCCAGGGTCAGCCAGCCGGTGATGGCCCAGTCGATGTTCTTGTTCTTCCTGTGGACCAGCACGCCGCTGGATTTGGTGATGGCCGCGTATAGCAGATCCGTGCCCACCGCCGTGGCCGGATTGATGCCGAACCACAGCAGGATCGGCGTCATCAACGAACCGCCGCCGACACCGGTCATACCGACGATGAACCCCACGACCAGCCCGGCAATCACCAGGCCGAAATTTGCCAATTCCATTAAGACGTCCAGACAAACCACAGGAAAAATCCGGCCCGCAGGATAACCAGTTTTCTTATAACGCCCTATATCGATAGGATCTATCGTTATGCCATTTCATCAGTATCAGTGCTGTCGTCGGCCTGGTTTGAAACTGTGAGTGCTATTGAGCCAGACCGTCGCCAGCGCGATCAGCGACAGGATCAGCAACGCCCACGGAAACGACATCGCCCCCGCCCGGTCCAGCAGCAAACCGCCGAACAATCCGCCGCCGGCAATCGCCACGTTCCATGAAGTGGTGAGCATCGCCTGCACCACATCCACATGTTCTCCGGCGGAGTCCGCTGCAGCCGTCAGCAGCAACGTCGCCGAGCCACCGAACGACAGGCCCCACACCGCCATGCATGCATAAATCAGCCAGGGCGACGGCGCGACCAGTGCCAGCACCAGCGCGGTCACGGCAAATATCGCGAGGCTGATCAGGGCCAACCCGCGCAACCAGCGATCCACCAGCAGACCGATGATCCAGATCCCCAGCAGGGAGCACAGACCGAAGACCAGCAGCACCAGATCGACCCGCTCGCCAAGACCGGCCTGCGTCAAAAACGGCGCGATGTAGGTGTAGAGAATGTTGTGCCCAAGCATCCACGTCAGCACCACGAACAGCACCGGGCGCACGCCGGGTAAACGCAGCGAATGCATCAACGGCAAACGCTCGGCGCGGGCCTGACCCGGACGATCCGGCACCGCGATAACGATCCACGCCGCCAGCACCAGCGCCAGTGCCGACATGATCCCGAACGAGGCGCGCCAGCCGATCACATTGCCCAGCCAGGTGCCGGCCGGCGTGCCTAACGACAACGCCACCGGCGTGCCAAGCATGGCAATCGCCAGCGCCCGACCCTGCTGATGCACCGGTACGATCCCGCGCGCGTAACCGGCCATGATCCCCCACGAAAGTCCCGCCGCCATCCCGGCCAGAAACCGCGATGCCAGGGTCAAGCCGTAATGGCTGGAAAACGTGGTGATGGTGTTGAACAGCAGAAACCCGCCGACCGTCATCAGCAGCACCCGCTTGCGCCCCCAGCCACGGGTGGCGACCGTCAGCGGAATCGCCGCGACAATCGAGCCCAGCGCATACAGCGTCACCAGTTGCCCGGCCAGCACTTCGCTGACGTTGAGGCCGGCGCCGATCTGCGGCAACAGACCCGCCGGCAGGGTTTCGGTGAGGATGGCAATGAAGCCGGTCATGGCAAACGCCAGCAATGCGGCGTAAGGCAGTTTGTCAGTGCGGGTGGCATGTTCCAGGCGGGTGAATTCGGCGCTTGCGGGGTCGGTCATGACAGGTGCAGCTCCCTTTGAGTCAAATCGGACGACAGATTGTATACAAACACGATCGTCCGCCACTCTAACCGACCTGGCTCACTGCACGGGCAAAAAATTCAAAAACAGCAGGCTCTGGGCGTAATTCAGACCGATGCGCCGGTAGCGCTCGTCGAGCATCTGGGTCAGCAGATCCAGACGCGCCACGACTTTACCGAACTCCGTGGCAAAGCTCAGGTTGCTGCCCTCCTCGGATATCTCGTTGGAAAACAGCAACGGCTGGCCTTCCTTGTTCTGCCGTTGGGCGAGGATCCACGTGGCTTTCTCAATGTTGCGTGCGGCGTTGTTGACGAAGGTCGGGTTGATCGCATCGGTCATGTAGAACTCGGTGCGATTGCCGTGGGCGGTGACCAGCATGCTGCCGATCGCATAGATGAACGCGCCGACGCGGTCACCGAGAAATTCCGGGCTCATGGCATAGCTCAGCGCTGCGAGGTCTTTTTTGCCGCCGAGGGTCGGCAACGGTTGTTGCTGTTCGATGGCCAGGCGCACTTGTTTGACCGCGGTCTTGACGTCGAGGAAGCCGGATTTGCGCAGCTCTTCAGGGTTGCGCAGATACAGCTTGCCCATCAGCCGATAGAGGCTGTCGAGGTTGTCGCGCATCGCCAGCGTGGCCATACGATCGACGCTGGTCTGGAGAAATTCCTGAGGCCTGCCCTCGCGCATCTGGGTGATGAAATTGTTGCCGTCCTGATGGCTGCAACCGCCGAGCAGCAGCGTCGACAAAAAGGCCAGCAGCAGGCACGGGCGATGAATGAATGCAGCGATGGGGTGCAAAACTCTCGGCATGAATTCTTTGACGGACACGTTCCTGTGCGGCGGAAGTCACCGCACCCTGGCCATGGATAGAGCCGGGGATTTCGCAAAAGTGCAGTGCCGGCGTGGATTCCCGACCTTCGGCGCTAACTGCTCAAGCCATTAAGTCCGACTTTATTTTTGCATTAATCGTTTCATCCGCTATAAATCTTCACGCAACCATCAATTAGCATGACTATTGAGAGATTTTCAAAACAACAACAAAAAGGAAGGTCAACCATGCTTCAATCCCGACACTCACTCTGCGGCCTCGGACTGTCCCTGATGATCGCCACCCTCTCCGCCCAGGCCGCCGGCCTGTCCAGCGAACACAAAGCCTTCGGCAAGACCAATGACGGCACGCCCGTCGAGCAATACATCCTGCGCAACAGCCACGGCATGCAGGCCACGGTCATCACCTATGGCGCGACCTTGCAGGCGCTGCAAGTGCCGGACAAACACGGCAAGCTCGACGACATCGTCCTCGGCTTCGACGATGTGCAGGGTTACCAGAAAGGCACTGCGTACTTCGGCGCGACCATCGGCCGCTTCGGCAATCGCCTGGCCGACGGTGCCTTCGAACTCGACGGCAAACGCTATCAAGTGCCGCAGAACGACAAGACCAACGCCTTGCACGGCGGCACTCAGGGCTTCGACAAAAAGGTCTGGAAAGCGAAGGAAACCAAAGACCAGGATTCGGTCGGCGTGACCCTGACCTACCTGTCGGCGGATGGCGAAATGGGTTTCCCCGGCAACCTCACCACTGAAGTGACCTACAGCCTCACCGACAGCAACGAGCTGCGCATCGACTACAAGGCCAGCACCGACAAACCGACAGTGCTCAACCTGACCAACCACAGCTACTTCAACCTTGCCGGCGCCGGCAATGGCGACATCCTCAAGCAAGTCGCCACCCTGCACGCCAGCCATTACACCCCGGTCACCGCCAAACTGATCCCGACCGGAGAACTGGCCCCCGTGGCCGGCACGCCGATGGATTTCACCAAACCGACCGCCATCGGCCAGCACATCAAGGCCGATCACCCGCAATTGAAATTCGCCGAAGAGAAACACGGTGGCTTTGATTTCAACTGGGCGCTGGACACCAAGGGTGACGTCAGCAAACTCGCCGCCGAAGTCAGCGACCCGCAATCCGGTCGCCATTTGCAACTGTTCACCAACGAACCGGGCGTGCAGTTCTACACCAGCAACTTCCTCGACGGCACGGTCAAGGGCAAGGGTGGCAAGGTCTATCCGCACTGGGGCGCGTTCACTCTGGAAACCCAGCACTACCCGGACTCGCCGAACCAGCCGAACTTTCCGAGCACCCGCCTCGATCCCGGCCAGACCTACACCCAGAGCGTGGTGTTGAAGTTCTCCGCGAAGTAAAAGCAAAAGATCGCAAGCTGCGGCAGCGCCTACAGAGGAAAATCAATCCTGATGTAGGGCTGTCGCAGGCTGTGATCTTTTTGTTTTTTGAACTCTAGATATCAACCAAGGCAGACAGGAGTAACCGACATTTAGCGACTCAGCTGATTACGGCGCCTTTCGGGCCACTGGCAATCAGCGCCGCACCGCAGGCCGTTTTCATGCCGTCGAGCGCGATGGGCACGCCATCGACGGTGTAGGTGCTACTGCCCTCGGCAATCGGGAAAACCCCTTTGCACAATGGGCAACTGACCTTGTGACCGACTCCGGCAATCGGTTTGCCGTTGAGGTCGGTCCGGGAGAAGGCTTCGAGGACTTTGCCACCGTGGGTGGTGGAGTCGCCGAGGCGGATTGCGTCTTTCATGTTGTCATTCCTTTGACCAAGGCCTGTTTATTCGCACTAATGCACGATGCAGACATTCAAGCGTTCTTCAAACATTGCCCTTGATGCGAAATGCATCCTTAAGCGGCACCTCATCATCACCATCCTCAAGACATCTATAGTCGCTGTCGCCCAACGCCGAGAGCAAGGTTTGGTATAGGTTCAATGACTTGAAATTGACCTGAAGCCACAAAACGCTCCCACTTTCATAGATCAATCGAGCGTCATAATCGGCGCTACTGTTGAGCGACTGATCTTTCAGGTAGAGGTCGCCAGGTTGTTGTGCGCGAATACATGCATCGCTGCCCTTTATTTTCTTCATTACTTTGCTGGCAGAGATTGTGTCGCCGAACACCAGCTTGTATTCATGACTCATGATCCGATACTTACACAGGCTTCACCAAGCTGTTATTCAACACAATGAAGTCCACATTCGCGTCATAGTCAAAGTCTTCAACTATATCTTGAAGGTGCATATGCTCAAGACCATTCGTTGACATCTCATACGATGCATTAATAAGAAAAACACCAAGCTCTCTAATCGTTTGTGGATCAGCAAGAATCGAAACCTCATCCAGCTGAATACTCGCATCACTACCGACAGCGGTCCCGTGCACAGTGAACTCAGTCAGCCTTTTCATAGATTGAGACCTTTATCCCGAAAGCTTTAAAGATTACAAACTTTAAAGGTGACAAATTTATAAAAAGCAAAAGTCATGCTATCACTCTTTTAGTTGTGAGCGGATGGCACTATTCATTGCATAGTACTTTCCAAACAAATCTGTCGAACCAGCCGTTTGAAAGCATTTGAGCAGCCTTTTGAACTGGCTTCGCTTATCATCGAATCGGGAGTAAGGCACTCGTACGTTTCATGCACTGCTTTCCTTGCTATTTCACCAAAACGCTCATTATCAAAATCGCACTCAACAGTGGAAATCATGTATGAGCTTCTTTTGGATCGCCGACCAAATCTTATTACAATCTTTTCATCAAAAATCAGTGCCCCTTCACTTTCATCTTCGGAAAAATAGAACGAAATCCGATTATCCCCTATATGCCTCAACGCTGCAGCAAAGGGCTGCTTTTTCAAAAGAGAAGTCAGCCTCACCCCACATGCAACACCAAGGCCGCCCCCTAATGCCTCACTTACAAAAAAGTATTGCTTAAATACAATCGATATTTTTCGACGCAAATAAGAAACGCTGTATTCCTTCTCGAAAAAATGAAAATCATCCAGATCCCCAACCAACTCATAATCAGCATTTATAAATTCCGACTCAGAGAAATCATTCAATCCAAAAATATTTGGTTGAAGATTACCTGCCCCTTCTAAAAACAGCGCAATCAGCTTATAAAAATCAGTAGAAATCATATATTCCCTTATTTACGCGCTACCGGGTTCGTTCCTGCGGCATGGTGCCCACTCAGAATGGTACCGACCTGTTTCAGTTCTGGCACACGTGCAGAATTCGGATTTGCGTCGACTCCGGCCTGTGCAGCTTTGGTAAGTCGATCCACGTTGCTCGGTTTGTCGAGGTATTTTAGAACACACTCACATGCCTTACCCCATTGCGAGTTGGGCATCGCTCGCGTTGCCTTGTCGGCCGGTTCGAGTACAACATGCGTTCCTTCAGCGTTCGGTTTAAGAGCAATGTGACCACCGGCGGGAGGCAAGCCAGACCCGTTAACGTTAACGTGAACACCGCGAGCCAACACGTCTTGTCCTGCCGTATTCGCTCCTACTTTATGGCCTGCCAGACCTAATGGGTCGACGAGCCCGACGGGGTTATCCCCGTAAAAATAAAGATTCAACCCACCCGCATAGCTAATCGGGTCTTGGCTTACAAATCGACCAACCGCCGGATCATAGTACCGATGCCTGTTGTAATGCAGCCCCGTCTCATGATCGTGATACTGCCCCTGGAACCTGATCGGGTTCGTCACGCCATGCTGCCGCGCCCAGTCCGAACGCTGCTCCGTCACCTGCCCCCACGCCTTGTACTGCGCGGTCCAGGCCATGTTGCCTTGGGAGTCCGTCAGTTCCTGCGGTGTTCCCAGGTGATCGCACTGATACCAGGCCAACGCATCAAACGGAAATGCTGTGGCCTTGTGATTCCACACCGGGTCTTCATCGAGGCTGTATTCACCACTGTAATCCGGCTGCCCCATGAGGTTGATCGGCGCGTGGCGTACAGCTTGAGCGACGGGTATGAAAGTGCCCGGTTCAAAGACGTAATGCACCGTTCGACCTGGCTCACCATCGCCCTGCGCCAGACTGCTTTCCCACGCGAGGTTGTCGCCGTCCCATCCGTAAAGCGTAAAACCGCAGCCCAGTTCACGCTGTTTGCGGGCGTGCTCGCTTCTGTTCCAAAGGGAACCGGCTTCCGGGCGCTGTTTGTAGTGCGCTCGGGAGTTTTTGTGCAGGCGGCGCCCCAGTGCGTCGTAAGCGAAATCCACGCTCAGGCGCGGATTTTCGAAATGCACCAGTCGATCAAACAGGTCCCAACGCAGATCACTGCGTTGGCCGTTGTGCCAGCGCTGGATCTGATTACCGCGTTCGTCGTAGTCGTAGTGGGTGCCGGCGTATTCGCGCAGCAGGTTGTCGACCAGTTTGCTGCGCGGTGGCGTCAGATCCAGTGGACGACGGATTTCGGCAGTCTTGTCATCCAGCAGGTTACCGGCCGGGTCGAAGGCGAAAGTTTCAATGCCTTGACGCGTCACGGCACTGAGCAGTCGGCCGACGGGATCGTAACGATAGGCGAGCGGGCCGCGGCGACTGTCGTTGATGTCAGTCAGTTGGCCGGCAGCGTCGTATTTGTATTCGCGCTTGAGCAGAGTGCTTTTGTCATCGCTGCGCCCCAGCAGTTGCTCCTGCAAGCGACCGGCCGGGTCCCAGCTTTGGGTTTGCAGCAGGTGATTGCCTTGATGGCGAGCAACTTCGCGGTGCAGGTCGTCGCGTTCGTAGCCGATCAGCTCATGCTCGTCCAGGCGCATGCCCAGCAGGTGGCCGCTGCCGTAAGTGAGCCAACTGACGCGGTGGCCGTCGGGGCGTACGGTGGCAACACGTTGATTGAGCACGTCGTACTCGTGCTGCCAGATTGCGACGGTGGGTTTTTCCAGTCCGAGATAATGTTGGTGCTCGCGCAGCAGATTGCCGGCCGGGTCGTGGAACCATTGCAGGCGGCTGTCGGCGTTGTCGGCCAGCACCATGTTGCCGTTGCCGTCATAGGCAAAGGTTTCGCTTTGCGATTGGTCACCCAGAGTGGCGCGACGCTCGGTCAAGCGGCCCATCGGGTCGAAGCTCACCGAGATGACGCGTTTGCCATTGATCGATTGGGCAAGGCGACCCGTCTGAGCATCGTATTGATAGCGCGTGGTGCGGCCGTCGAAGCCGCGTTCTTCCAACAGGCGTCCGACCGGGTCGTAGTGGAAGTGCGCGCGTTGTTCGTTTTCGTTTTCCAGGGCGGTTAACCGTCCGAGGCGGTCCCAGCGATAACGCAGGGTTTGCTCGGCGGCATCGACACGTTCGGCGATCAAACCTACCGCGCTATAGCTCCAGGTGGTGCAGCGATCGAGACCGTCGACATGCGTCAACAGCCTGCCTTCGGCGTCGCGTTCAAAGCGTTCTTCAGTCTTGTCCGGGTGCTTGATCAGCACCAGTTGGCCAGCCTTGTATTCGTATTCGGTGGCGTTACCGGCGGCGTCGGTGAAGCAGATCATCTGCCCCAGTTCGTTGTATTCCCAGGCGCTGGTCTTGCCCGAGCAATCGACGTACTCGACCAGTTGCCCGGCGTCGTTGTAGTCGAGGGCTTTTTCGTTGCCGTTGGCATCCTTGATCGCGGTGGGCTGACCGGATTTGTTGTAAGCGTATTCGGTTTTGTTGCCCAGCGGATCGAGCGCTTCGACCAGGTTGCCTTGGTCGTCATAGGCGCGTTGCCACTGACCACCCTCAGCATCGCTGATTTTGATCAGCATGTCTTGATCGTCGTAGGCGTAATGCATCACCGTGTGATCGGCGCGGATGTGTTCGAGCAAGTTGCTGCGTTCATCGTAGCTGTAGCGATCGGTGCTGCCGTCGGCATTGACGCGGCGCACGATGTTCTTGGCCTCGTCGCGGAAGAACCATTCCGAACGCTCATCCGCGTAACGGATGCGGTAGGTGTAGCCAAGGATGTCGTAGTAGTGCCAGGTCTCGTTGCCGAGCGCATCGGTGACGTAGGTCAGACGGATGTTTTCGTCCCACTCCAGGCGCGTATCGAAGCTGCCGTCATCGGCCCATTCGCGGATGGCTTTGGCCTTGGAGCCCGGACCGTCCCACTGCAGGTTCATGCCGCGTCCGGTGCGGTCGGTATAGCGGGTGATCAGGTGATGCTCGAACTTATACGACCAGACTGCACCGTTCTCGTCCTGTGCTTGAATCAGGTCGCCATAGGCGTCGTACTGGTAGGCGCAGAGCTGTCGCTGCGGTTCGCCGTCAACGATTTGCCAGAGACCCGTCAGTCGGCCGTGATCGTCAATCAGCGTGCCGAGGTGCAAGTGAACCTTGGTGAAGTCGTTTTCCTGATAGGTGATCAGGTCCGAGAGCACCGATTGTTCGCCGTGGCGATGCTCGTAATGCAGCATGATTCCGGCGCCGTTGCGCAGCGAGATGTTGCTCAGCACAAAACGCTGGCCACGGCGGACGTAGGTTTCCTTGCGTTCGAAACCACGGCACAGCAACAGCTGATCTTCGCTGGCACGAACCAGGGTGATGTTTTCGATGGGGTCGTAGTGGAACAAACCGACTTTGGGCAGCGGATAGCTGTGGTCACGGCCGTCGGCGTCGTAGAACGTCAGGCCTTCATCCACGCAGTCGAAACGCGTGGTGAATTCGCTGATCCAGCGGGCGCCGAGTTCGCTCTGATCGTAGGCGTCGAGACGAGAGTTGTAAGTGCGTGTCCATTCGATCGGGAAGGGGCCGGGCAGGCTGAAATCGGTATGGCTGAGGCTTTCCGAACCCAAGGCGAAATTGATGCTGAAGTCCGTGGCACATTCACAGGGGCCTTTCTTTGGATTGGGCGCGCCTTTCGCCGGTGCCTGTTGGCCGTGGGCGGCCAACTGCCCCTCAGATGCCGTACGCTTCGCCTGTCCGGTCTTCTCCGGGTGGACGGCGGCGTTCTGGCCATGGGCATTGCGCTTGCGCCACAACGTCACGGCGCTGGAAAGGATCAGTAGCAACCAACCAATGGAGTTCTGAACGGACTCGTCGTCCAGCTTGCTTAATTGGGTGCGTAGTTCCGGGCCCATCGCCCGCAGTTTTGCGGTTTCCGTAGCAACCCGCTTCTTCACGTCATCGGGCAGCAGGTGATCGGCTGCACTGTTGGCCAAGCCTTTGCCTGCGGCCTTATAAGCGCTGCACGCGGCGCCGAAGATGTTGCCGAACGATGCAAGGGGATCATTCTTGAATTGATCGACCGCCGCACTCGCTTGTGCACCAGCCGCGTTCAGGTCGCCCTTGGCATCAAGCTTGCCATTGGCCACCGTCTCGAGGCCTTTGGCAATCTCGTTGATAACGTCTTCGCCCAGCTTGCCAGCGTCCGCCAGAATGCCCGGCAGCTTGCCTTTGGCCTGTTCAACGAAATCATCCAGCGTGCCGATAATCGAGGCGTTCAGGTGACCTACCAGCACCTCGATCACGGAGGTGCTGAGCAATAACTTGCTGCTGGCCCTCATCTCCTGACGCACCAGAAACAGCGTCGGACGCAGGGTCATCCGGGCTGCCGCCATCGCCGGTGGCAGCGGCAAAACACCGATCAGATTGATACCGAGACTGGCCCAGGCGAGCAGATCACGTTTCTGCGCGTTCGACAGCGTGACGATGTCACCCAACGCATCGACCAGCGCCATGATGTTGCCCACCACGGGTAAAGCACCGGCAACGTTTTTGATCCGGTCGAGGGTGACCACCCCGCCGCTGGTGGATTGAAGCCAAGCGTCGAAAGTCGCCGCGCTACTCGCAACGTCCTGAATATCGATGGCATTCAGGGGAACAATGGCAACCTGAGGTTCACGTTTTACAGCAGCACTTTCAGTGGTCATGACAGCATCTCACCCGCCGGCAGGCCCGGGGTTTTCAAGGAAGTTTTTGGAAGCGTCGGCGCCGGCAGACTCGGCAACTTGCCCGCCTTGCTTGCCGCCCCGAGAATCCCCGACGCACTCGGCAACGCCGCACTCGCCAGTTTCGGCAGTCCGGCCGCTCCGCCCTGCATCACGCCTTTCACCTGCTGCGCCGTTTGCATCGCACCTTGCGCGGTCTGCATTGCACCCATCCCTGTCTGTGCCAATTCCTTGCCCTTCTCCAACATGTCCCAGTTTTTGCTCGGCAACGCCTGCGCGACCATCGCCTGCACCTGGCTCGGGATGTCTTCCGCGCCCGGCGGACTCAACGGCCATTCCGGCTTGCCGATGTAGCTGCCATCGCTCCAGGTGTCCGCCGGATCCTTGCCGAACAGCACCCGCGCTGGCCCCGGTGCGGCGCCGGCAACGCTGGCGAAACCCTTGGCGTCGAGCTTGCCCTTGATGCTTTTGCCCAAGGCGTCGATGACTTCGTAATCGCCGTCCTTGATGCCCTGTCGCCCGGCGTACTGGTTGAACAGCTCCAGATTGCCCTTGCCCGGTTTCGGCGGTTCCGGGAACACACCGGCCAGGGATTTCGCCCCGGTGTAGGCGAAGTTCGCTGCGTGGGCGGTGTACGGGCCGCTGGTGGCGTGGGTGATGCCGCCGGCGTTGTAGGTCGTCGCGCTGCCGCCGCCCTGGATCACCAGTTCGGTCTTGGCGGTGATGGTGATGCGGTCAGCGTTGGCGGTGATGTTGAGTTTGGCCAGCAGGTTGATGCTGTCCTTGAGCGCCTTGACGTCGATGTCGCCGGACGCCGCCACCAGCCGCCAGCCCATGCTCTGCACGAACAGGCGCATGCCGCGACTGGCGCTGGCCAGCAGACGTTTGCCGATGGAGAAACTGGTGTGCCCCGTGCTGCTCAGCGCCAGGTGTTCGCCAGTGGCGATATGGCTGGAGCGCGGCGTGGTCAGGGCGATACCGGCCGGGCTCGCCAGTACCAGATGCGGCTCGGTGAACTCGGGGAATTCGTTGGCGGTGAGGTTCGC
>NZ_AKJQ01000012.1:0-35941 GCF_000282255.1 Pseudomonas sp. GM25
GCCAGCCAGTGGCTGCCGCCGCGATGAAGAACCCGGAAGTGACGGCTGCCGTGCCGTTCACCGAGATGGAAGGCATGCTGTCCTACAAGGGCATGATGCAGCCGATCCAGATCAGCGGCGTCGATCCGGCCCAGGAAGGCAAGGTATCGATCGTTGCCCAGCACATTGTTCAGGGCCGTCTCGATGCCTTGAAGCCTGGCGAATTCGGCGTAGTGCTCGGTGAAATCACTGCCCGGCGTTTCCGTCTCAATGTCGGCGACAAGATCACCCTGATCGTGCCGGAAGTCAGCACCGCACCGGGCGGCATCACCCCGCGCATGCAGCGGCTGAACGTGGTCGGCGTGTTCAAGGTCGGTGCCGAACTCGACGGTTCCATGGGCCTGATCCACGTCTCCGACGCCGCGACCATGCAGCACTGGGAACCGAATCAGGTGCAGAGCGTGCGTCTGGCGGTGAAGGATCTGTACGCCGCACCGAAGGTTTCGTCGGACATTGCCACCGGCCTCGGCGCCGATTTCAAGGCTGATGACTGGACTCACACCCAAGGCAGCCTGTTCAGTGCGATGAAGATGGAAAAAACCATGATCGGCTTGTTGCTGCTGATGATCGTCGCGGTGGCGGCGTTCAACATCATCGCGACCCTGATCATGGTGGTGAACGACAAGGGCGCGGACATCGCGATCCTGCGCACCATCGGCGCCACGCCACGACAGATCATGGCGATCTTCATGGTGCAGGGCACGGTGATCGGTATCGTCGGTACCATCATCGGTGGCGTACTGGGCGTGATTGCCGCGCTGAACGTCAGTGAGATGGTGGGCTGGGTCGAGCGCGTGACCGGGCAGCACATCTTCAGTTCGGATGTGTACTTCGTCAGCAACCTGCCATCGGAGTTGCAGGGCGGCGACGTGCTGCTGATCTGCTCGGCGGGCTTCATCCTCAGCTTCCTGGCCACGGTTTACCCGGCCTGGCGAGCGGCGAAGATCGAACCGGCGCACGCGTTGCGCTATTCGTAAGTTCCCTCATTGAGGCCGGCATTGCCGGCCTCAATCGTTTTTCGGCAACTCAATCACAAACCGCGTCCAGCCCTGAGCCGATTCGCAATGAATCTGCCCGCCATGGGCCCGGATGATCGACTGAGTAATTGCCAGTCCCAATCCCGCATGTTCGCTGCTGCCTTCCTGTCGCGCCGGATCCGCCCGGTAGAAGCGGTCGAACAAGCGCGGCAACAACTCGGCAGAAATCCCCTCGCCACTGTTCTCCACATTCACCCTCAAGGATTTCGCCTGATCGGCCACCCGCACCCGCACTTCGCCGTTAGCAGGGGTAAAGCGCAGCGCGTTATCCAGCAGATTCGACAGCGCCCGACGCAACATCGCGCGATCACCCGCAAACTGCCCCGCACCCTCACGACTCAGGCTGACCTGAGCGTCTTCGGCCAGCGGCGCAAAAAACTCCAGCAACGCATCGGCTTCTTCCGCCAGCTCCAGCGGTTCACGCTTGGGCACCAGCAAACCATGGTCGGCCTTGGCCAGGTAAAGCATGTCGTTCACCAACTGCGCCATCCATTGCAGCTCTTCGAGGTTGCTGTGCAGCGCTTCGCGATAGTCTTCGAGGGGGCGAGGGCGGGTGAGAGTGACCTGGGTGTGGGTCAGCAGGTTCGACAATGGGGTGCGCAGTTCATGGGCGATGTCGGCGGAGAACGCTGACAGTCGCTGAAAAGAGTCATCGAGGCGTCCGAGCATGGCGTTGAAGCTGTGGGCCAATTCCGCGAGTTCTGCGGGCATCCGGGATTCCGGCAGTCGGGCATTCAGCGATTGCGCCGAAATCCCACGGGCCACCGCACTCATGCGGCGTAACGGGCGAAGACCGCTGCGGGCAGCCCAGGCGCCGAGCAGCGCGGTAGCCAGCGCCGACAGGCCGACGGTCAGCCAGATCAGATGCTGCATGCGTTGCAGGAAGTGCTGGTGGTGGGTGATGTCCAGCAGCAAGGTCAATTGCGGGGAATCCGGTTTTTCCGGTTCAAGCGCGGCGTTGAGCAGACGATAGTCCGTACCGTTGTCGTTGATGGTGGCCAGACCGGGTTGCTGCGGCAGGTTTGCCGGGGCATGCAACGAGCGACCTAACCAGCGCTGCCCCTCAGGGCTGCTGATGCGCAGCGAGACATCGCCCTGTTGGCTCAACTCATCGGTGATGTGTGCTGCGTCGCTACCACTCAGCAGTGTCTGACGTACGCTGAGCAGTTTTCCTTCGAGCAGTTGCTGGTCGAGCTCGATGAAGTGACCCTCGCTGGCCCGATTGAAAACGACCCCGGCGACCAGCGAAACCACTGCGGTGCAGCCGGCGAACAACAGCGCGAGCCGACTGCTCAAGGACAGTCGGCGCATCAGTCGGCACGCTCTTCAAGGACGTAACCCATGCCACGTACGGTGTGAATCAGCTTGTGGGGGAAGTCGTCATCGATCTTCAGGCGCAGTCGACGAATCGCCACTTCGATGACGTTGGTGTCACTGTCGAAGTTCATGTCCCAGACCTGCGAGGCAATCAGCGATTTGGGCAGCACTTCGCCCTGGCGGCGCAGGAGCATTTCCAGCAGGGCGAACTCCTTGGCGGTGAGGTCGATGCGTTGGCCGCTGCGTTCGACCCGGCGGCGAATGAGGTCCAGGCTAAGATCGGCCAGGCGCAGACTGGTTTCCTGAGGCGTGGAACTGCCGCGGCGCAACAGGCTGCGCACCCGCGCCAGCAATTCGGAGAAGGCGAACGGTTTGACCAGATAATCGTCGGCGCCCAGTTCGAGGCCGTGAACCCGATCTTCAACGGTGTCCTTGGCGGTCAAAAACAGGATCGGCGTTTCCAGACCGGCGCTGCGCACCGCTTGCAGGATCTGCCAGCCATTGCGACCGGGCAGCATTACGTCGAGGATCAGCAGCGCATAGTCGCCGCTCAACGCCAATTGCTGGCCGGTGGTGCCGTCAGCCACCAGTTCGGTGTTGAAGCCGGCCTCGGTCAGGCCCTGGCGCAAGTACTGGCCGGTTTTGGGTTGGTCTTCGACGATCAGCAGTTTCATGGGCGACTCGGGTTGCGGGAACGAGGACGTTATACCGTGGGCAAACGCGGTGAGCGCCAACCTGACAAAGTTGTAATCTGCCTGTCAGGTCGCTGCCAGCGCAGGCGGGCTAGAGTTTCCCACAGGCTGAACCTTGATTTGTTGGAGTACGACTATGTTTTTGCGTAACCGTCTGGCCCTTGCCGCGTGTCTGCTGGCGCTGAGTTCGCCGCTGTGGGCATCGCCGGCGCACACCTATGACTTCGGCCAGCCGGCCCCGGCGGCCAAGGCCACCCGCAGCATCGAAGTGGTGATGGGCGACATGAGCTTCGATCCGAAGGCGATCGAGATCAAGGCCGGTGAGACCGTTCGTTTTGTGCTGGTGAATAAAGGCCAGTTGCTGCACGAATTCAACCTCGGCGACGCAGCGATGCATGCAAAACATCAGCAGGAAATGTTGCAGATGCAGCAAAGCGGCATGCTGACGCCGACCGGCATGAAGGAAATGTCCCACGACATGGCGGGCATGGATCACGGCTCGATGGGGCATGGCATGAAGCATGACGACCCCAACAGCGTGCTGGTGGAACCGGGCAAGACCGCCGAGCTGACCTGGACCTTCAGCAAAGCGGTGAACCTGGAATTTGCCTGCAATATTCCCGGGCATTACCAGGCCGGAATGGTCGGCAAACTGACTGTCAGTCAGTAAGCACTCAAAGGCGGGAGCAAAGGCTGGTAGAATCCCCTGATTCTTCAGTCAGGTTTCCGCCATGCATCCCGCAGCCGAACATTCGCCGCTGGGCAAATCCAGCGAATACATCGCCACGTACACGCCGTCCCTGCTGTTCCCGATTCCGCGCACCGCGAAATGGGCCGAGCTGGGCCTGACCGCCGAAACCCTGCCGTATAAAGGCGTGGATTTCTGGAACTGCTTCGAGCTGTCGTGGCTGCTGCCGTCGGGCAAACCAGTGGTGGCGATCGGTGAATTCAGCATTCCGGCGGATTCGCCGAACATCATCGAATCCAAGTCGTTCAAGCTGTACCTGAACTCGCTGAACCAGACGCCGTTCGCCGACATCGCGAGCCTGGAAGCGACGCTGGTCAAGGACTTGTCCGCTGCTGCCGGCAAGCCGGTGGGCGTGCGGGTTCGCAGCCTGAAAGACGTCGAAGCCGAGGGCGTTGTAGCGTTGCCGGGTGTGTGCATCGACGATCTGGACATCAGCGTCAGCAACTACGAGCATCCGCGTCCTGAACTGCTGCGCTGCGACGATTCGCGCGTGGTGCAGGAGAGCGTGCACAGTCATCTGCTCAAATCCAACTGCCCGGTGACCAGTCAGCCCGACTGGGGCAGCGTGGTGGTGGAATACCGTGGCGCGGCGCTGGATCACGCCAGCCTGCTGGAATACATCGTCAGCTTCCGCCAGCACTCGGACTTCCACGAGCAATGCGTGGAGCGGATCTTCCTCGACCTGCAGCGCCTGCTGAAACCGGAAAAACTCACGGTGTTCGCGCGTTATGTGCGCCGGGGCGGGCTGGACATCAACCCGTACCGCAGCACTGAAAGCGTGCAACTGCCGAACCACCGTCTGGTTCGTCAGTAACCCGCCTCGTGGACATGAAAAAGCCCTGCCAGTGATGGCAGGGCTTTTTTGCATTCGCGGGTTTCAGATGCCCATGCTGTGCAGGGTAGTAGCAATGTTGCGCAAAGTACCGGCGATGGTTGGGTGCTCGAGTTCAAAGCGTTCGACCGCCAGGTTCACACCATCGGCGATACTGTTTTCCTGAGTGGACTGTTCCAGTTTTATCTCGGATTCGATCTGCGCCATCAGGTCGTGCAGATGTTCGCGCTCTTCTTCGGTGAGCGGCGGAGTCTGATCCAGTTGCTCGCGCAGGGCATTGAGCTGTTTTTGCAGTTCTTGAGCGGGCATGGTTGTTTCCTTTTATCGAGAGGCACTGGCATAGACCGCAGCCGTGCGCCAAAGGTCTATGGCTCTCCTTAAGACTAATCCACTCTTGGCCAACCTGCATGATCCCGGTCAGGGCTTTTCGCCTTTGAGGCGACGCAGGCTGATGTCCGCCAGACAAGTGTCGAGCTCGCCCAGATGATCGATCACCGAGTGCACGCCCAGGCCGAACAGTTGCACGGTCGCCTTGCCGCGCAGTTGTTCACGCTCCTTCTGGCTCAGGGCCTGCCATTCGCTGGGCGCCAGGCCGCACAGTGAGCCGCAGGACGCCAGGCCAATGGTCCACAACCCGGCATTGAGGCCCGATTGCAGCAAGCGCGGTTCGCCGCTGACCAGCACGCAACCGTCGAGGCGATCGACATTCAAGCCCATCAACGCTTGCCAGCAGGCATTGGGCGCCGGCCACGGATTGATTGTTGCCGAATGTTGCGACGGTTTGATCCAGTCAGGCAGCGCCGATGACAGTACCTGAGTGCAGGCCGCGGACAGCTCATCGAGCCAGGCACAGGGGATTTGTTGGCGCTGCAGGCTGCGCAGGCTGTCGAGGGCGCCGGGTGTGACGTCGGCGTGTTCCGGGCCGACGCTGGTGTGATGACGGGCGCGGGCGCCGAAGTCCACCAGACAGCCGCTGAGTCCGAACAGCACGGCGGTCAGCGTCGGTGCCGCGAGGGGCAAGGCTTCGGCTTGAGGCATGGAAAACGTCCCTGAAATAGCGATCAGGCTAGGCAACATCGGTGACAGTTGCATGACAGGCCAATGACGAAGCGTCCTACAGAGGGATTCACCGGGGAACTGCCTAAAGCGGCGTTTCCGTCTTATACTGACGCACTTATCGTCGCGGCCCAGGTGCTGCGTCCGTACTATCCAAGGAGTTTTCTATGCGCTGGAGCCATCCTCTTGCTCAGCTTTGTGTATGTGCCAGCGTGATGCTGGTGCCGTTCGCCGCTCAGGCCGCAACGGAAGAAGACCCTTGGGAAAGCGTCAACCGTCCGATCTTCCAGTTCAACGATTTCGTCGACACCTATGCGCTGAAGCCTCTGGCGCAGGGCTACGAATTTGTTACTCCGCAATTCCTGGAAGACGGCATCCACAACATGTTCCGCAACGTCGGTGATGTCACTAACCTGGCGAACAACATTCTTCAGGCCAAGCCCGCTGCCGCTGGCGTCGACACCGCGCGCCTGATCTTCAACACCACTTTCGGCCTGCTCGGTTTCTTCGACGTCGGCACCAAAATGGGCCTGAACCGCAGCGACGAAGACTTCGGCCAGACCCTCGGCTACTGGGGTGTTGGCAGCGGTCCTTACGTGATGTTGCCGCTGATGGGGCCGAGCACCTTGCGCGACGCGCCGTCCAAGTACGTCGACAGCTACACCGGCCCGTACCGCTACATCAACGATGTGCCGGTGCGTAACTCGATTTTCGGCCTGAACATCGTCGACACCCGCGCCAGCCTGCTGTCGAGCGAGAAGCTGATCAGCGGCGACAAGTACACCTTCATCCGCAACGCCTACCTGCAGAACCGCGAGTTCAAGGTCAAGGACGGGCAGGTTGAAGACGATTTCTGATCTCGATTGATCGGCAGAAAAGGGCGACCGCGAGGTCGCCTTTTTTGTGGGCGCGTCCAATGATTGGGTTACGGTTGAAGCCGTTCTTATAACTGCGAGTGATTTGACAAACAAAGTCTCCAAGCGACCATCGGCGCATGCTTGAAACGCTCGAAGGATGGGAGTACCGTCTGCGCCTTAGAAGGGCACCTCTGGTGCAACCGTGTGCGGGGCAAACGCTCCGAAGCGGTGCAGCAGAGAGGCTAGAAAGCGAATCCAGTAGTCTGCGCCGGGCCGTTGCCCCGCCTGCTACGCCAACCTAATTCTGGCGCCGTTTGCCCACATGCCAAAAACCAGTGCCACGCTGCTGATAATCGATGATGACGAAGTAGTGCGCGCGAGCCTCGCGGCCTATTTGGAAGACAGTGGTTTCAGCGTCTTGCAGGCCAGTAACGGCCAGCAGGGTCTTCAGGTATTCGAGCAAGACACGCCCGACTTGGTCATCTGCGATCTGCGCATGCCGCAGATGGGCGGTCTCGAACTCATCCGTCAGGTCACTGAGCGGTCACCGCAGACACCGGTGATCGTGGTCTCGGGCGCCGGCGTGATGAA
Organism: Pseudomonas sp. GM25; assembly: GCF_000282255.1. Taxonomy (NCBI): domain Bacteria; kingdom Pseudomonadati; phylum Pseudomonadota; class Gammaproteobacteria; order Pseudomonadales; family Pseudomonadaceae; genus Pseudomonas; species Pseudomonas sp. GM25. The sequence goes on from NZ_AKJQ01000012.1 coordinate 7,170, forward strand.
CGACGCGGTCGAGGCCCTGCGCCTGGGCGCGGCGGATTACCTGATCAAGCCTCTCGAAGATCTGGCCGTGCTCGAGCACTCCGTGCGCCGGGCCCTGGATCGTGCGCGTCTGCTGCTGGAAAACCAGCGCTACCGCGAGAAACTGGAAAAGGCCAACCGCGAACTCGAAGCCAGCCTGAACCTGCTCCAGGAAGACCAGAACGCCGGTCGCCAGGTGCAGATGAACATGCTGCCGGAAAGTCCGTGGGCCATCGACGAATTCAGGTTTGCGCACCAGATCATCCCGTCGCTGTACCTGTCGGGTGATTTTGTCGACTACTTCCGGGTCGACGAGCGCCGGGTGGCGTTCTACCTGGCGGATGTATCGGGTCATGGCGCTTCTTCAGCGTTCGTCACCGTGCTGCTGAAGTTCATGACCACGCGCTTGCTGTTCGAATCCAAGCGCAACGGCACGCTGCCGGAATTCAAGCCTTCGGAAGTCCTCGGTCATATCAACCGGGGGCTGATCAGTTGTAAGCTGGGTAAACACGTCACAATGGTCGGTGGAGTCATCGACGAGGAGACCGGTTTGTTGACCTATAGCATCGGCGGCCATCTGCCGTTGCCTGTGTTGTACACGCCTGACAGTGTTCGCTACCTCGAGGGGCGCGGTCTGCCCGTGGGGCTTTTCAACGAAGCCACCTACGAAGACCACGTGCTCGAGCTGCCACCGACGTTCAGCCTGACGCTGATGTCTGATGGCATTCTGGATCTTTTGCCAGAACCCACACTCAAAGAAAAAGAAGCCGCCTTGCCCGAACGGGTCAAGTCGGCGGGCGGCAGCCTGGATGGTCTGCGGCAGGTTTTTGGATTGGCCACGCTAGGGGAGATGCCGGATGATATCGCCCTGTTGGTGTTGAGCAGGAATCTTTAATGAGTACCGGTAGAATCCAGTTCGCCGAGCAGGACGGCACCTTCGTCCTGAAGTTCGTCGGTGAAGTTCGCCTGACCCTGTGTTCGGCGTTGGATGCGACTATTGAAAAAATCTTCACCGCGCTGAATTTCAACGCGATCGTGATCGATTTGACCGAAACCCGCAGCATCGACAGCACCACCCTGGGCCTGCTGGCCAAGCTGTCGATCCTGTCGCGGCAGAAGGTCGGCCTGCTGCCGACCGTGGTCACCACCCACGAGGACATCACCCGTCTGCTGCAATCGATGGGTTTCGAGCAGGTGTTCAATATCGTCAACCATCCCGTGCCGTGCCCGGAATGCCTCGATGACCTGCCGGATCAGGATCAGTCGGAAGAGGTGGTGCGGATCAAGGTGCTCGAAGCGCACAAGATTCTCATGGGCCTGAACGACTCCAACCGCGAAGCCTTCCATGACCTGGTGAATGCCCTCGAACGGCACTGATCAGCCAGACCGCGAGGCACAAAAAAGGGCGAACCTGTGAGGGTTCGCCCTTTTTGCGTTTGCGCTCGGCCGATTACAGCTTGGCTTGCAGCAGCGCCTCGAGTTTTTCCTGGTCGCGGGCAAACTGACGGATGCCTTCGGCCAGTTTCTCGGTGGCCATCGCGTCTTCGTTGGACAACCAGCGGAATTGCGCTTCGTTGAGGCTCAGGCGCGCTTCGCCGGCATGGCCCGGAGCGAGTTTGCGTTCCAGCTTGCCGGTGTCGGCTGCCAGTTTCTCGATCAGGTCCGGGCTGATGGTCAGGCGGTCGCAGCCGGCCAGTTGCTCGATCTGGTTGAGGTTGCGGAAGCTCGCGCCCATGACCACGGTCTTGTAGTCATTGGCCTTGTAGTAGTTGTAGATGCGCGTCACGGACTGCACGCCCGGATCGTCGGCACCGGTGTAGTCGTTGCCGTTGGCCTTCTTGTACCAGTCGTAGATGCGGCCCACGAACGGCGAGATCAGGAACACGCCGGCATCGGCGCAGGCCGCGGCCTGAGCGAAGGAGAACAGCAGAGTCAGGTTGGTCTGGATGCCTTCCTTTTCCAGGATCTCGGCAGCACGGATGCCTTCCCAGGTCGAGGCGATCTTGATCAGCACGCGGTCACGGCCGACGCCGGCCTTGTCGTATAGCTCGATCAGGCGATGGGCACGCTTGAGCATCGCGTCCTTGTCGAACGACAGGCGCGCATCCACTTCGGTGGAAATGCGGCCCGGAATGACCTTGAGGATTTCCTGACCGACCGCGACGCCGAAACGGTCGCTGGCCAGGCCGACATCGCCCTTGCAGTCGCGCACGCTGGCGTTCAGCAGTTCGGCGTAGGCCGGAATCGCGGCTGCCTTGAGCAGCAGGGACGGGTTGGTGGTGGCGTCGACCGGTTTGACCCGGGCAATCGCTTCGAAGTCGCCGGTGTCGGCCACGACGGTGGTGAACTGTTTGAGTTGTTCCAGCTTGGAAGTCATGAGCGTGCTCTGTCCTATGGGTCTGGTGACATTACCCGAGCGTCGGCAGCCACTCAAGGGCATGTCGGCGTATCGAGCGCCCCGCTGACAACAACCTGAAAACGGCTGTTTGAAAGGCGGGGCGCGTTATCGATCAATACGATGCCAAAAAGGACCACAGGTTCAAAGCAACCGACCCGTTGCGCAGCGCCTATTCGGCGTTGAGCTGGGTCGAGGCCGCCGTTTGTGCCGGTTTCGACTGCCCGTCGGAGGTCAGCAGGCCGAAATTCTTCTCCCGGTCGTTGCTGCCCGACTCGCTGTTCTTCCATTCGTAAATCGACGTCAGCGGGATGTTGAGTTTTTTAACATCGGCAATGAACGCAGAGATTTTACTGGCTTGCCCTTCCGGCCCGCCATTGGAGGCGAGCGCCGAGATGCCCCATTCACTGATAACGCCCGGCAGATGGAAGTTTTGCTGGATGAAGGTCTGCGCGTTGCTGATCTGCGTCGCGGTCATGCCGTAAGGGTGATAGGAAATGGCATCCAGGCACTGCGGATAAGTGCCGAGGATGCTGTTGAGTGCCACGGTCGAGGCAGAGCCGGCCGTCGGCGGGCGGGCGAAACCGAATCCCACCAGGGGCGTCGATTGCGGCTTGCCTTGCAGCGTCTTGCACATGGCCGTCATGAACGGCACGAAGGTGTTTTTGAAGTCTCCGGTGGGCCAGTAGGTGTCGAGATCCGGCTCGTTCCAGATTTCGATCCCCACCAGTTGTGTGCTCCAGGCTTGCTCAAGCCCGGTCACCGCGTTGGCGAACGCTTCACCGGCGGTTGTCAGGTCACCGGTCAACGGTTTGGTGGCGCGCACGGTCATCAAGACCGGCAAGCCAGCGGAGCGAGCCGCCGCGAACGCATCGCTGATCTGTTTCTGATAGGCCTTGGCGCCGAGGCTGTCGCTCCACACGCCGAAGCGCACAAAGCTGAATCCGGCCGCTTTGATCTGCTCGGCGTCGGCCGGGGTGAAGTTCTGGATCTTGACCTGAACGCCGATGGTTCGGGCGGGAAGTGACGGGAACAACGCGCTGGCGTGAACCTGCGCGGTAGCACTGAGCATCAACAGGGCGGCGGCACCAAGATGTTTGAGATGTGCTGATTTCATGTCTGCTCTCCTGATGAGAATGACATCTAGCCAATAGTTATCTCGTTGCCTGTATTTCGATGACGAAGAGGGCGCGAAGTGCACGAATGTTATTTTTTGTCGGAAAACGTTCGCCCGAAAATCACAGTTATTTTTAGTCCGGTAATTCTGGTTGGGGGACTTTTAGAGGCCGTGGTACTTAATGCACCGGTATTAACGGGTGAATCTATTTCCGAGTGAAGGAAGGTCTTGCGGGTTCATTCGAATGTGCAAGGCATGTTGGCCGATTGACATTACACGGGAAAGTAAACCTTGTTCAAAAAGATTCTTGTCGTTTGCGTAGGCAATATCTGCCGAAGTCCGACAGCGGAACTTCTGTTGCGCAATGCACTGACACCTTCGGCGATCAGCGTGACCTCCGCAGGCCTGTCTGCACGGGTCGGTGAAGGCGTCGAGACGAATGCGCGCCAAGTGCTGGAAGACCATGGGCACAGTGCCGAAGGGTTCAAGGCGCGGCAACTGACAGCGGACATCGTCAATGAATCAGACCTGATTCTGGTCATGGAAAAACAACATGTTAATCAAGTACTGAAGATTGCCTCTCACGCCAGGGGCAAAGTGTTTCTGCTGGGCAAGTGGCAGAGCGAACGAGAAATACAGGACCCGTATCGTCAGGGGCAAGCCGCTTTTATTCATGCCCATGCATTGATTGAAGATGCTGTTAGCTCATGGGCGCAACGCCTGGCGCGTTGATGAATATTCTTCAGTTCAGTGAATGGTAAGAAAGACTTATGCAGTTACCGTCAGTAATCGGCACCCGCGACAACGATCAAGACAGTATTGATCTTCTCGGCATCTTCGGCAGCCTGATCGATCAGAAATGGTTGATCGGTGCGTTCACCGGCGCGTTCATGATGACCGGTGTGGCCTATGCGATCTTGGCCACGCCGGTGTATCTGGCCAACGCGCTGGTGCAGGTCGAACCGAAAAAGAACGACATGCTCGGTTTTTCCGACCTCAACAGCATGCTCGGCGGGCAATCGCCGTCGGTGACCGAAATCGGCATCATCAAATCCCGCGCGGTGATCGGCAAGACGGTCGACGATCTGCGCCTGGATATCGACGTTACCCCCAACACCTTTCCGTTGATCGGCGGCTTTCTTTCCCGGCGCTATCGCGGCGAGACCGAACTCAGCGTCGCACCGCCGCGTTTCGGCCTGAGCAGCTACGCCTGGGGCGGTGAACGCCTTGAGTTTGCCAAGCTCAATCTGCCCAAGGAACTGCTGGGCAAGAAACTCACCCTGATCGCCGGCGAGCAGCATCGCTTTCAGCTGTTGGACGACAACGACAACCTGCTGGTCGACGGCGTGGCGGGCGAAGCCTTCGCGCAGGACGGCGTGGAAGGGCAGGTCGCGCAACTGTTGGCCAACCCCGGGACCCGTTTCGAAGTGGTGCGCTACCCACGAATCGTGACCATTCAGGGTTATCAGGACGCACTGGACATCTCCGAGCAAGGCAAGGAATCGGGGATCATCCGTTTGGCTCTGGCCAGCAGCGACGCCGCCGAAGCGGTGAAAATCCTCAACAAGATCGCTTCGCTGTACGTGGATCAGAACGTACGCCGTACCTCTGCCGAAGCCGCGCAGAGCCTGGCCTTCCTGCAAAGTCAGTTGCCGCAGGTCAAGCGTGATCTGGCCAAGGCCAGCGATGCGCTCAACGCCTACCAGACCCACGGCAAGACCGTGAACATCTCGCTGGAAACCCAATCGGTGCTCGGCCAGTCCGTGGCGCTCGAAACGCGGATTTCCGAGCTGAAACTGCAACAGGCGGAGATGGACCGCAAGTTCACCAAGCAGCATCCGGCCTATCGCGCGCTGATGACCCAGATCGGTGAACTGACCCAGCAACAGCGCTCGCTGGAAGGCAAGGTTCAGGACCTGCCGGCCACGCAGCAGGAATTGCTCAACCTGACCCGCGACGTCGAAGTCGCCTCGCAGATCTACACCCAGTTGCTGAACAAATCCCAGGAGCTCGACATCATCCGCGCCGGTGCCGTGGGTAACGTGCGTCTGGTGGATACGGCCGATGTCGACCTGACCAGTCCGGTCAAACCGAAAAAAGCCCTGATTGTGCTGATCGCCACTTTCCTCGGCGCCTTCGTCGGCGTGGCACTGGTGCTGTTGCGCAAATCCCTGAGCAAGGGCCTGGAAGGGCCGGAAGCGATCGAACAGCTCGGCTTGCCGGTCTACGCGTCGATTCCCTACAGCGCCCTGCAACAGGAAGAGGACAGCAAAAAAGTCCGGGCCAAAGTCGCGGCAGATACACCGGCGTATCTGCTGGCCCTGCGCAACCCGACGGACCTGTCCATCGAATCGATCCGCAGCCTGCGCACCTGCCTGCACTTCGCGGCGCTGGATTCGACCAACAACCGCATCATGATTTCCGGCCCGAGCCCGCAGGTCGGCAAGACCTTTGTCTCTTCCAACCTTGCGGCGGTCATGGCGCAGAGCGGGCAGCGCGTGGTGCTGATCGATGCCGACATGCGCAAGGGGCATCTGCACAAGACCTTGAACACGCCGATCACCAACGGCTTGTCGGATCTGCTGGTCAAGCGCTGCACCCTCGATCAGGCGATCAACAAGGTCGAAGTCGACAACCTGCACTTCATCAGCCGTGGCCAGGTTCCACCGAACCCTTCCGAGCTGTTGATGCACGCCAATTTCCGCGAACTGCTGGCGCAACTCAGCGAGCGCTATGACGTGGTGATCATCGACACGCCACCGCTGCTGGCGGTGACCGATGCGGCGATTGTCGGTCGCGAAGCCGGCATCAGCCTGATCGTCGCGCGGTTCGGGGTGAACCCGGCCAAGGAAATCGAAATGACGATCCGTCGTTTCGCCCAGAACGGTATCGAGTTGAAGGGCGCGGTGTTCAACGGCGTCGAGAAGCGTGCGGCCAGCTATTACGGCAACGGCAGCTATTACAACTACGAATACGCGTCCGACCAGTCCTGAATTTCAGCGACGGTCCTTACAGGCATGAAAGTGGGTGGGTTGTGAAAAAAATACTGCACGTGGCGGAAACGATCAAAGGTGGGGTGGCGACGGTCATCCGCACGATTTCGGCGGCTCCGGAAGACGGGCGCTATGAGCTGGTGTATCTGGTCCCGCTCGACCAGAAGAAAGAACTGCACGGCATCGATGCACAGCAGATCCGCACCTTCGCCCGAAGCGGGCGGAACGTGCCGTCGCTGCTGCGCTTTGCCTGGCAACTGGCGCGGGTCCTGCTCAAGGAAAAACCCGATGTCGTGCATTTGCACAGCACCTTTTCCGGGGTGATCGGCCGCTGCGTGTGCGTGCTCCTGCGGCCGTGGCGCAAGCCGAAAATCGTCTACTGCCCCCATGCGTTTTCGTTCCTGATGGAAAGCTCGCCGATCAAGCAGAAAGTCTATGCGGGGATCGAGCGGGTGCTGCAGAAGGTCACGGACACGATCATCTGCGTCAGCCAGTTCGAACTGGACAAGGCCGCAAAGTTTGGCATCGAACGCAAGCGCATGACGCTCATCTACAACGGCATCGATCACAAGGATGACGAACGCAAGATCGTTGATCCGGCACCGATTCATCTGCTGTTTGTCGGTCGCCTCGACTACCAGAAAGGCTTCGACGTATTGCTCAAGGCTTACAGCGAAGCAAAACGCAGCGACCTGAAACTGACGGTGGTGGGCAGTGCGGTGAACGAGGACGTCGTCGAATGTCCGCCGCTGGAAGGGGTGGAATACCTGCCCTGGGTGACGCCAACCGAGGTGCACGCGCTGTATCAGAAAGCCGATGCGCTGATCGTGCCGAGTCGCTGGGAAGGCTTTGCCATGGTGCCGCTGGAAGGCATGGCGCTGGGCCTTCCGGTGATCGCCAGCGACTGCACGTCGTTGCCCGAACTGGTCACCCATGGCGTGTCCGGTTACGTGTTCCCCGCCGGTGATCACCAGGCGTTGGCCGATCGGCTGAAGAAAATCCAGAAGCCTGCGTTGTCGGCCCTCGGCATCGAAGGTCGGCGCATCGTCCGCGAGCGTTTCAGCGCCGCGTTGATGATCCGCCAGACCTACGACGTGTATTCCGCTCCCTCTTATTAAGTAGAACTCCGCTCATGAACGTAACGATTTTGCATGGCTACAGTGCCTCCAACTCCGGCGATGGTCTGCTGGTCGATCTGGCCATTGCGCTGGTGCAGCGCAACTTTGGTGAAGACACTGCGATCAGTGTCGTGGCTTCCGATCCGGACTCTTTCAAATACCTGCCGCACCCGCGCTTCGACGCGCCGGTGATGGCGGCCAAGGGCCTGGGCCGAGTCAAAGAAGCGGTGTTCCTCAACCAGTCCTACGCGGGGCTGGCGGATCTGTTGAAGAAAACCGATCTGATCGTCGGCGTCGGCGGCGGCTATATGCGCTCGAAAAGTGCCTTCGAGCACATCAAGCTGAAACTCGGCCACGCCAAGCAGCTGGAAACCGCGATCCTCAGCAAAGTGCCGTCGGTGTACCTGCCGCAAAGCATCGGGCCGTTCCACGGCGACAGCGACAAGATCGTCGGACATTACGCCAGCGCCGACGCGGTGTTCGTGCGCGATAACCGTTCCTCCGCGCTGTTCGATGCCTGTGAAAATGTCTACCGCGCACCGGACCTAGCGGTGCAGGCCCTGGCCGGCAAGATCCTTCAGCAACCCAAATTCACCCGCTGCGCCTCGACGCCGGCCACGGTGTGCGTGGTACTGCGCAAACCACCGGCATGGAGCAAGGAAAAGAAGCTCGCCTACGTGGCCAACCTGAAGGTGCTGCTGCAGCGTTTGAAGAACAAAAGTAAAGTGGTCTGCGCCGTACAGAGCGCCGTGCGCGGTAACGACGACGGCGCGTTCTATCGCGAACTGGGCATCACCGAAGACCTGCTGCCGTTGAAGGCAACGCTGGCCAAATACCAACCGGACCTAGTGATTTCCGTACGCCTGCACGGCGCGATCGAATCGCTGCTCTCGGGCGTGCCGGCGTACCACATCAGCTACGAACGCAAAGGCTTCGGCGCCTATCAGGACATGGGCGTCGAGGACTGGGTCATCAACGGCGGCGACATCAATGTCGACACCATCATCGACACGGTTTACGCGCCTGACGCGCTGTCGAATTTCGGCAAACGCCTGACCGACACCTGCCGCGAGATCGAGGCGAAAACCGTGGCCATGGACGACATCATCAAGGGCGTCATTCGATGATATTCCGGCTGTTGCTGCGGGGCGGGGCACTGGGCGCGAAGTTCTTGCTGGTGCTCGCCATCACCCATTACCTCGGTTACGAGGCGCTGGGTTTTTACGGCGTGGTGGTCGCGGCGTCGTTGATCGCGTCGAAGTTCTACAGCGTCGGTTTCAGTTCCGAGATCAACCGGCTGATCAGCGTGGGCGGCAGTTCGCGCCGGGTCGTGAACAAGGTGCTGCTGCTGTACCTGGCCGTGGGGCTGGCGTTGTCGGTGCTGACGGTGGTGATTTATTCACTGTTCCAGTCGGTGGAGGCGACCACCGCGCTGATCGCTTGCGTGACGCTGGTACTGCTCACCGAACACCTGTCGTTCGAGATCAACTCGTTCGTGTTTTCCGCGCAGAAAGCCACGGCGGGTGCACTGCTGTTCTTCATCAAGACCGGGCTCTGGGCGCTGCTGGCCGTGGGCGGAATGGCGCTCGGCTGGGTGTCTGGAATCGCCAGCGTGCTGTGGCTGTGGGTCATCGCCAACGTGCTGGTGATCGTCGCCGGTTACCTGATTGTGGTGAATGTTCATCGCGGGCGGGAAGAGGGGACGCTGGCGACGGCGGCCGTGTGGAAAGCCGGGTTGCCGTTTTACCTCGGCACTGGCCTGATCGCGCTAAGTCAGTACGCCGAACGCTTTCTGATCATCGATCTCGAGCCCTACGCCAGCCTCGGTAAATACGTGTATGCGTGGTCGGCAGCCAACACCTTGCAGGCGCTGTCTTACGCGGTGGTGGCGGTGGTTGGCATTCCGCTGCTTGCCAAGCGCTATCAGGCCGATCAGCAACCGTTCACGGTCCGGCAGTTGTTCGTGAACAAATGGGTCGCACGTTCGCTGGTGGTGTCGGCGGCGGTCGCGGTGGGCATTTATCTGTTCTTCAACGTGGTGCTCGATTACGTCGCCACCAGCGTTCCGCGTCCGGACAACGGCATCCTCGGCGTGCTGATTTTCTCCTTCGCCCTGCGCGCCATTGGTGACATCGTCTGGGGCGGGTTGATCGCCTCGAAAAACAGTCGGGTGTCCCTCGCCAGCGCGGCCATTTGCCTGCTGGTTTCAGTGCCGGTCAGTTACCTGCTGATCAAGCATTATTCGATCTACGGTGCGGCCTGGGGTAACGTCTTTGCGATCATCGTGCAGCTCGCCGTGATTGCGCTGCTGACTCGTGCCACGCGCGCGAAAAAGGCTGTCGTGTCATGGGCCTGAAACTGCCGTGCATCGAGTTTCGCGGCCGCCGACTCGATTCCTCGCTGTCGTTCCTGATCCTGTTCACCGGACTGTTTCTGTCGGTGGCGATGCCGCTGCTGATTCCCCGCGATCCGGGCCCGGATGCGATGACCTTATGGTCGTCTTACGCCCGGGCCGACAACTGTAATTTCTGGAACCCGTTCTCGCCGGATCGCTCGTCCTACGAGTGTTCGGCGTTCCTGCTGCGGCCCACCGGGATCAACCTGACCAACGCCTGGGCCTACGGGATGTTCTGCAACTTTTTCCTCACGGCGATTCCCGTAGTGGTGTTCCGGCGCATGCCGCTGACCATCTTCGGAACCCTGTGCCTGTGGGGCATCGTGCGTTCGTTTTTTCTGGAAAACCTGACCAAGGAAATCATCGTGTCGGTGGCGGTGCTGAGCATTCTGTTCAGCTCGCTGACGCGTAAATATCGCGGCGGATTTTTCCTCTCGGCGGTGATCTACGGCGTGCTGATCCGGCCGTACTGGATTCTGTTTTCGCTGTCCTGGGTCGGCGTCTGCGTGATGAAGAAATACGTCTCGCGCACCACGTTCTTCCTGATGCTGTTCCTGTTCTATCTCGCGGTTGCGATGGCGATCCAGCTGGCGCTGGGCTTTCCGGTGTCGTCGATTCGCGCCAGCAACAACGAACTGCGCACGGCGGGCGAAGAGGGTTCCAAATCGCTGATCGTCTCGTGGCTCAGCGGCAGCGACTTCGTCTCGCAGGCCCTGGACTCGATGATCATTTTCTTTCGGTTGTCGTTCCCCGTTGAGCTGATCCTGCTGTCCGGGCCGGGTCAGGTGATCTTCGTGGCGTTGATGATCATGACCGCGCTGCTGCTGTTCAAAGTCATCACCTCGACCGATTACAAGGGCGCGCCGATCCAGACCAAACCCAAGGAACTGATCGCGATTCCGCTGGCGTTCCTGCTGGTTCAAGGCTTGTTCGAACCGGACTTCGGTTCGTTCGCCCGGCACTTTTCGATGGTGGTGCCGGTGCTGTTCGTGGGCCTGGGTTTGATGCTGCGGGCGAACAAACCAGTGAAGGTTGAATCAAGAATTCTGAATTGAGGCGGGTGCTTTATGTCGAGCAAGAAAAAGTCCCTGGAGATCGAAACCCTGCGTGGCCTGGCGTGCCTGTTGCTGGTGCTCTATCACGTGATCGGGCCGTTGGGCGGTGGTTTGAAAATCGACATCGGCTCGCCATTCCGGGTGATCGCCGATTCGATGGTGTACGTGCGCATGCCGCTGTTCACCTTCATTTCCGGCTACATCTATTCCATCTACAAGATTCGCGGCAATGACTTTTCCGCGTTCTTCAGCGGCAAGGTGCGGCGGCTGATCGTGCCGCTGTTTTGCGTGGGTGTGCCGTTCTCGGTGTTGCAGGCGGTCGGGCCGGGCGTGAACAAGGACGTCAGCGTGATGGATGCGCTGTTGTCGTTCTATGTGCCGATCAACCACTTCTGGTTCCTGCAGGCGGTGTTCATCATTTTCATGTTCGTCGGCCTGCTGGAATGGCGCGGTTTGCTGCGCACGCCAACACGCCTGTATCTGTTGTTCGCGTTCGCCGCGGCGGTGTTCCTGTTGCCGCCGTTTCCGCTGGACGCATTCGGTATCAACGGGGCGATTTATCTGTTGCCGTTCTTTGTGGCGGGCATGATCGGCCAGGAGAAAGTCAGCGAGCTGAAGCAGACGTTCAAGGTGATCGGCCCGTTGGTGTTTGTGCTGATCTCGCTGACGCTGCTGTACGTGGCGTCGGTGGACCGCGAGCTGATCGTCGACCGCCGCAGCCTGATCGGCCTGACGGTGGGCTGCGTGTCGTGTATCGCGCTGCTGTCGAGTGACATGCGCTCGAAGGCGCTGACCTGGCTCGGCGGTTACTCCTATGCGATTTTCCTGTTTCACGTTTTGTTCGCCGCCACGTCGCGTTCGATCCTCGGCCGCTTGGGCGTGAAAGACGAAAGCGTGCTGGTGTTCTGCGGCGTGACGTGTGGCTTGCTCGGGCCGGTGCTGTTGTCGATGATTTTCAGTCGGTTCAACTTCACCTCCGTGCTGTTTCTTGGCGAACGTGCCGCGACCAAGAAGAAACCGGCGGCGACCATCGCGCCGGTGGCGCAGACCCGATGAAGGAAGCGATTCATGCTGGCTGTTGATGATGTGCCGCCGGTGGTGCAAATCGGCGACGCTCGCGAGCGGTTTGGCCAGTGGCGCGAGGGCAAGGCCGGCAAGGTGTTGTCGATCTCGGTGATCGGCGACAGCTACAGCGCCGGGCAGGATTTCTACCTGAACAAACTGGTGCAGCGCGTGGCCGGGGAGGTCGGGTTTGCCGGGCCGGGCTACGTCGGCTTCAACCACGGCGCAGCGCTGGGCGGCACGCATTTCAAGTACACCCGCAGCAGCGAGAAATACTTCGGCGGCGACTGGCAGGTGTCCGGCCTCGGTCAGGCCAGCCCCGACAGTCGCACGGTGACCGGCGGGCCCGGCGCCTGGCTGCAAGTCGAGGCGAGCCCGACGCCCGCCATCAACACCGCCGTCACTCAGGCGAAACTGCTCTACCTCGGCAACGGCGAGTCCAGCGAGTTGCGTTATCGCTGGTCACCCTCTGCCGACTGGCAGCCGTTGAAACTCGCAGGCGAGGGCGTTCAGGAAGTCCCATTGTCTGGCACATCCGCCGCGACCGATTGGGCTTTCAGACTGGAAGTAGTGAAGGGTGCGCCGACCCTGTTCGGCCTGTGGCTGAGCAACGATCAGGACGGGGTTCGGGTATCGAAACTGGCAGCGTCCGGCGCGGCGTCCGCTGATTTCTATCACGACGATGCCCGCTGGCAGGCGCAATGGAAAGCCGTGGTGTCGAAGATCCCCGCAGACATTTACCTGATCATGCTCGGTGGCAACGATCAGGGTTTTGGCGTGAAGCCCGAGCAGTATCTGCACAATGTCCAGGGTCTGGTCGGCATGCTCCGCGAGATTCAACCGGCGGCGAGCATCAACCTGATCCTGCGTCAGGACACCACCCGTTCCAGTGCCTATCCGATGTCGGCTTATGCGCAGGTCATCGAGCCCTGGGCCCGTGAGCAGCGTTTGGGTTACGCCAATCTGCAGTGCGCGTTCGGCACCGACGTCAAACGCTACGCGGCGGCCATGATCGGGCCGGACAAGATTCATCCGGTGCCGGCCACGGGTGGGCGGGTGATTGCCGATTACTTCTATCGTTGGGTCGTGGGCGGACAGCAAAAAGTCTCGCCACAGGACAGCTGTGGCGAGACTTCGAAGTAGCCATCAGTTGTCGAACAGATCCAGATGGCTCAGCAGCTCTGCGGTTTTCTGCGGCATCAACTGCGTCACGCAACGGGTTTCCACGTTGACGATGATCGCCGGGTCGTTGCAGCAGATCCGCACGCGAAAACGCCAGTCGCTGAAAATCACTTTCAGGCCGTCGCGGTCATCGACCTCCAGCGCCTGCTCGCCGTAGATCCGTTTCAGGTGGGCGAGCAGGGGATAGGGATCACGCATCGCTCGGCGTATGTCCCCGGACGAGGGAAACACGCCGAGGCGGTCGACCAGCAGCAGGGTGCCCAGCCACGGGCCATTGGCGCTGGGCAATGGCTGATGGCGGGATAACCAGCTCATCACCCCGAGGTTGTCCACCTCACGTTCAATCTCTGCGGAATGTTGTGCAATGTTCATGGTTGCCTCGTTGGATGTGCGTGCTGCAATGAATCAGTGGGGGCCGCTCAGCGGCCCTTCAGGTAAACGTTGTCGTAGCAGAAGTTGGTCGCCTGCAGGTAACCCTCGGCGTCGCCGCAGTCGAAGCGCAGACCCTTGAATTTGTAGGCCAGCACGCAACCGTTCTGCGCCTGTTTCATCAAGGCGTCGGTGATCTGGATTTCGCCGCCCTTGCCCGGCTCGGTGTCGGCGATCAGGTCGAAGATGTCGGGCGTGAGGATGTAGCGGCCGATGATCGCCAGGTTCGACGGTGCGTCTTGCGGGGCCGGTTTTTCCACCATGTGGTTGACCCGGTAGATGCCCTCGGAAATCGCCTCGCCGGCGATCACGCCGTACTTGTGGGTCTGGTCGCGCGGGACTTCCTGGATGGCGACGATCGAGCAGCGGAATTTCTTGTAGAGCTCGATCATCTGCGTGAGCACGCCGTCGCCTTCCAGGTTCAGGCACAGGTCGTCCGCCAGCACCACGGCGAAGGGCTCGTCACCGATCAGCGGGCGGCCGCTGAGGATCGCGTGGCCCAGGCCTTTCATTTCCACCTGACGGGTGTAGGAGAACGTGCAGGTGTCGATCAACTCGCGAGTGCCGGCCAGGAATTTCTCTTTCTCGGTGCCACGGATCTGGTGTTCGAGTTCGTAGCTGATGTCGAAGTGGTCTTCCAGTGCGCGCTTGCCCCGTCCGGTGACGATGGCCATGTGTTGCAGGCCGGCGTCCCGTGCTTCTTCAACGGCGTATTCGATCAACGGCTTGTTGACGATCGGCAGCATTTCCTTGGGCATGGCTTTGGTGGCCGGCAAGAAACGCGTGCCATAACCGGCAGCGGGGAACAAACATTTACGGATCATAAAAGTTTCCTGGTCATTCATGGCGCACTGCCATCGTTTATTGCAATAACGAAAGGTTGCAAGTTATTGAAGCTGTACTTTAATACCTGACTCGGGAGATGAGTGGCAAATAGCAATGAGTGTAAAACACGACAATGTTATGAGATGTCGGTTTGACAGTTATTGGTTATTTTTAGTCGGCATCCGTTGATAGTGATGAATGCGCGGGAGTGCTAATAAGTACCAGGCAATACAGTTTGGCTTGTAAAAATATTTATAGCCAGTGATTGAACTGTTTTTGTTTCTGGTTGTTGTCGCGCTGTTTGTGTGAATCAAGACACACATTAAACAAACAGCGCTTGACACGCGAGTTGGCACTTTTCCCACTTATGGACCGCGCTATGAAGATTCTGGTAACGGGTGGCGCCGGCTATATCGGCTCGCACACCACACTTGCACTACTTGAAGCAGGTTATGAAGTTGTAGTTCTGGATAATCTTTGCAACAGCAGCGACGCCGCACTGCACGCGGTGGAAGCCATTTGCGGCAAAAGTGCGCTGATGATTCGCGGGGATGTCTGTGACCGGGCCTTGCTGGACCGGATTTTCCAGCAGCACGCCATCGATGCCGTGCTGCATTTCGCCGGGCTCAAGGCCGTGGGCGAGAGCGTGCGCAAGCCGCTCGAGTACTACGAAACCAACGTCAGCGGCAGCATCACGCTGTGCCAGGCGATGGCAGCGGCGGGGGTGTTCCGGCTGGTGTTCAGCTCGTCCGCCACGGTCTACGGCGAGCCTGAGCAGATGCCGATCCGTGAGGATTTCCCGACCGGCAATCCGACCAATCCCTACGGTCAGTCCAAGCTGATCGTCGAGAACGTGCTGCGCGACCTGTGCCAGTCCGAACCACGCTGGAGCATCGCGCTGCTGCGCTACTTCAACCCGATCGGCGCGCACCACAGCGGCCAGATGGGCGAAGACCCCAACGGCATCCCCAACAATCTGGTGCCTTACATCAGCCAGGTGGCGGTCGGCAGCCTGAAGGAATTGTCGATCTTCGGCGACGATTACCCGACGGTCGACGGCACCGGCGTGCGCGATTACATCCATGTGGTGGATCTGGCGGACGGGCATTTGAAAGCCCTGCAATCGATCGCCGACCGCACCGGCATTCATACCTGGAACCTCGGCACCGGCGACGGCTACAGCGTGTTGCAGGTGCTGCGCGCCTTTGAGCAGGCCTGCGGGCAGCCAGTGCCGTTCCGGGTGATGCCACGGCGTTCCGGGGATATTGCCGAGAGCTGGGCCGACGCCTCCAAGGCGGCGAAGGAACTCGGCTGGAAAGCCACACGCAACTTGCAGGACATGGTCACCGACACCTGGCGCTGGCAATCGAATCATCCCCGGGGTTATCAGGGATGATGGCGTTTTAGTGCAATGTTAGTTTCAGTCAGGTTGTTAGATATCGTCGGGAAATTAGACTGGCAATGCCTTTTGCAAGTCCGTAGATATAAACCTGCCGTTCGACTTTTATCAGTTGGGTAAGACTGTGAAAGAACAACGGATCTTGTTCGCGCTTTTTGCGACTTGAACTCTACCACCTCTAACGAACACCCGATGTTCAGGTGCGATGTTAGAAAGGAGTTGATATGAAGAAAGTGATGGCGATCGCCCTGTTGACGATGTTGAGCAACTGGGCCTCCGCAGCTGAAGCGCCGCTTACAGCAGTGACCAATGTATCTGGCAGTGTCGCGGCTTCTACAGCGCCTGCTGCCAGTACTGCCATGGTCGCCAGTGCTGTAGCGGCGTCCAACAGTGGTGGAAGTGCCAACGGCGGTACAACGGGTACCACCGGTACCACGGGTACAACCGGCACGCACAACTAACTGAAGTATCTGTTGGTGCAGTACAAGGTCGCCCGACGAAAGTCGGGTGACTTTGTTTTTGGATTCGCCCTTGAATAGCGTAGTGCCATTATGACCCGTCGTTTTTCTCTTTTATTGTTGGCAAGTTTCGCTTTGCAAGGTTGCATGTTCTCCCCCGGCCAGTACCTGAGCACCAGTAGCATCACGCGCCAGGGCGCCAGCGAAAGCAGCCGGGTCGAGCTCATTCAGATCACCCCCAAGCTCATTGCCATGAACCGCGCCACGTACAAGCGTGAGTCGGTGCCGGCGGAGTTGTTGGCGACCCCGGCCGAATACCGCATCGGCAGCAACGATGTCCTGTACATCACGGTCTGGGATCACCCCGAGCTGACCGCCCCTTCGGGTGCGCAGCAGCAGATCGACGCCAACGGCCGTCTGGTGCGCTCCGACGGCACGTTGTATTACCCGTACATCAAGGAAGTCCAGGCCGCCGGCAAAACCATCCAGCAACTGCGCTCGGACATCGAGCAACGCCTCTCGGCGTTCATTGCCGAGCCGCAAGTGGATGTCGCGGTGCTGCGCTTCGCCAGCCAGAAAGTCGTGGTCTCGGGCGCCGTGGCCAAGGCCGGCCCCCAGGCCATTTCGACCAACCCCCTGAGTGTGGTCGAAGCCCTCGGTTCGGCCGGTGTCGATACCAACAATGCCGACTTGTCGGGGCTGATGCTGACGCGCAACGGGCGGGTCTATCCGCTCAATCTCGACGCCCTCAATCAGCAGGATTCCGAATTGCAGAACGTCTACCTCAAGGGTGGCGATCAGCTGTATCTGCCGTACAACGACAACAAGCGCATCTACGTGATGGGCGAGGTCAACCAGCCCCGTGCGCTGAGCTTCAAGACCGCCACCATGAACCTGTCCGACGTGCTCGGTTCGGTCGGCGGCTTGAGTCAGACCACCTCCAACGGCAACGCCGTGTACGTGATTCGAGGGGTCGAAAACCTCGATGTCGAGCCGGCAAAAATCTATCAGCTGGAAGCCGAATCGCCGACTGCCATGGCGCTCGCTTCGCACTTCGAAGTGCGGCCCCAGGACGTGGTCTATGTCGGGCCTGCCAACGTGACTCGCTGGAACCGCCTGATCAGCCAGTTGGTGCCGTCGGCATCGATTGTCGGGACGGGGGCTTCCGCTGCGAAGAACTGGAGCGAATACAGTAACAACAGCAAATAAGGCCGCCGACTGTGAAAACGTTGAAAGTGGGCGCGTGCCTGATGGCGGCCGTGTTGTTGAGTGGCTGCAATCCGCTGATGAGCGCTTCGTTGAACAACCTCAAGGCGTCGGTCATCGGACCGGATGACCTCGACGTGTCGGCGGAGCAGGTGGCCGGGGTCAAGTATCCCCAGCTCAAACTGACCACGCCGTCCGGCTCCGGGGTGCTGGCGCTGGTGCGCGAACGCGAGGATCTGCAGTTCTGGGTCGCCTCCGGCAAGCAGGTGCTGCTGATGCGCGACGGCCTGGCGATGCGCAGCATCGGTCTGGGCGCGGAGGGTGATCTGGACGGCACGCGTCTGTCCGATGACTCGCCGTTCAAACAGGGCCTGCATCGCATCACCGACGGCTACACCAGCCGCCGCTGGATCGACCTCTACAAGGGCCAGGAAGTCGGGATCATCCTCAACAGCCGCTTCTCCCGCCGCGCCCTCGAAACCCTCGAGATTCTCGACAAGGAATACACCGTGCTGCGTGTCGATGAGCAGATTGACGCGCCGGCCATCGGCCTGCGCGCGACCAATCGTTACTGGGTCGATCCGGTGGACGGTTTCATTGTGCAGAGTGAACAGCAACTGACCTCGCAGTTGCGCGTCAGGATCGTGCAACTGACCCCTGACCGCAGGCATCTCCCGTGAAGCGGCTCAGAGCGCTCTCGGCGTGCTTGATGTTGCTCACCGGTGGCAGCGATGCAGCGGTCATCGTCAGCGGTGATGTCGCCAACCCGGGCCCGATCGAATTGCCGGCGGGCGGGCGTTTGCGCGATGTGATCGGCGAGGCCGTACCGAATGCCGAAGGCTACTGGCTGGCCGGCGTTCTGTTGCGTCAGTCATTGCTGGAAGAACAGACGCGACTCAAGGTCGGCGTGCTGTTCGATCTGGATGTGCTGCAGCGCATGGCGATGCTGTTCGACAAACCGAGTCGAGCGGCGCTGGCACAGCGCCTGGCCGAGCAGGTCCGGCAGATGCCGGTGACCGGACGGCAGATTGCCGATCTCGATCCGGTGGCGGTGGAAGTCGGCTTCGCCCGCAACATCCGTCTCGACGATGGCGATCAACTGATCTACCCGAAACGGGTCGACGAAGTCGAAGTGCTGGGCGCGGTCGCCGAGCCGTGCCGCTTGCCTTATCAGCCGTTGCAGGAGGCCCGCGAATACCTGCAGGGCTGCACGTTGCTGGAGGCCGACGCCGATGCCGATTACCTGTGGCTGATCCAGCCCAACGGCGAATCGCGGCGGGTCGGCATCGCCCACTGGAACCGCGAAAGCGGGCAGATGCCCGTGGCCGGCAGCAAGATTCTGGTGCCGGTGAAAAACGATGATCTGGATCCGCCTGTCCCTGAACTGAATCAGCAGTTGGCCGAATTGATTGCCACGCAGTTGGCTGAGGTGGTTCGTTGAATTTGCGTTTTGCAGCTGTGTTGTTATTGCCGTGTGGCCTGGTGCATGCCGAGCCACGCATTACCCAGAATGACTTCGGCGGCGTCGGTCTGTTGCAGACCCCGACTGCGCGCATGTCACCCGCCGGTGAGTTGAGCGTCAACGCCAACCGCACCGAGCCGTACAGCCGATACAGCGTTTCGTTGCAGCCGCTCGACTGGCTGGAAGGTTCGTTTCGCTACACCGCCATCACTAACCGTCCGTACGGTTCCGAAGCGCTGAGCGGCAGCCAGAGCTATAAGGACAAGGCGGTCGACGCCAAGGTCCGGCTATGGCAGGAAAGCCACTGGGCGCCGGAAGTGGCGCTGGGCTTCCGAGACATCGGTGGTACCGGTTTGTTTGCCAGTGAATTCTTCGTCGCCAACAAGCGCTATGACAATTTCGATTTCAGCGCCGGCATCGCCTGGGGTTACATCGGTAACCGCGGCGATTTCGACAACCCGCTGGGCTGGGCCAGTGATCGCTTCAAGACCCGCCCGGACCTGGAAGGCACCGGTGACGTCAACGCCGGGTCGTACTTTCGCGGCAAACCTGCGTTTTTCGGCGGCGTGAGTTACCAGACGCCCTGGGATCGCCTCAGCCTGAAACTCGAATACGAAGGCAACGACTACAAGCACGAGCCGAAGGACAACATCATCAAGCAGGACTCGCCGATCAACCTCGGCGCGGTGTTCAAGGTAACCGATTCCCTCGACCTGAGTGCCGCGTGGGAGCGGGGCAATACGGCGATGTTCGGCATCACGTTCCACACCAATTTCGTCAGCCGCAAGGCCCCGGCCAAGACCTTCGACCCACCGGCCGAACCGCTGCCGGCGAGGGCGCCGAGCACGACGATGGAGGAGGTCAACTGGGCCGACGTGTCGCGCCGCTTGCAGCAGAACGCCGGTTACAAGGTCGAGCGCATCACCCAGCGCGATTCCGAACTGATCGTGTACGGCGAGCAGCAGCGCTATTTCCATTCGCCCAAGGCTGTCGGCCGTGCGAGCCGGATTCTCGACAACAGCGTCAACGACGACATTGACTGGTTCACCGTGGTCAACAAGCGCTACGACCTGCCGCTGGAAGAAACCAGCGTGCCCCGGCAGACCTTCCGCGAAGTGCTCAACAACGAGGAGCCGCTGGAGTCGCTGCACCGCACCACCGAGATCAATCCGGCGATGCCGCGCAACGAGAAAACCCTCTACACCGAAGCGCCGCAGCACTTCAATTACGGTGTCGGCCTGGGCTTCAAACAGAACGTCGGTGGCCCCGATGGTTTGCTCTATCAGTTCACTGCCGATCTGGACGCCGAGTACCGCTTCAATCGCAACACCTGGTGGAACGGTTTGCTCAGTCAGAACCTGATCAACAACTTCGACAAGTTCACCTACGACGCACCCAGCGGCCTGCCGCGTGTGCGCACCGACTTGCGTCAGTACCTGACCACGTCGGACACCACCATGCCGCTGTTCCAGGTCAGCCACGCCGAACAGCTGGACAAGGATTTGTACGGCATGGTCTACGGCGGTTATCTGGAGTCGATGTTCGCCGGGGTCGGGGGCGAGGTGCTGTTTCGTCCGACCGGCAAGCGCTGGTCGATCGGCGCGGACCTGAACTACGTGCGTCAGCGTGAATTCGACCAGGGCTTCGGCCTGCAGGATTACTCGGTCTGGACCGGTCACATCACCGGCTATACCGACCTGCCGTTCGACACGCTTGCCGCGGTGAGCGTCGGGCGATATCTGGCGGGCGACTTTGGCGGCACGGTGGATATCTCCCGCGAGTTCTTCAACGGCGTGCGCTTTGGCGCCTGGGCGACGATCACCACCGCCGGCAGCGCCGAGTATGGCGAAGGTAGTTTCGACAAGGGGCTGTACCTGTCGATCCCGTTCGACGAAATGATGAGCATGTCGACCATGCGCCGCGCCAACCTGGTGTGGGCGCCGCTGACCCGTGACGGTGGCGCGCGGCTCAATCGCAGCTTCCAGCTGCATTCGATGACGGACAGTCGGGAAGGGGACATGTTCTACCGGAACTTCGGGAAGATTACCGAGTAGGTTCGGGAGAGCGGGGAGTCAGTGGGAGTGGGGTTGCTCCGGGCGGTGTTCCACCGCTATCGCGAGCAGGCTCGCTCCCACATTTGTTTGAGGTGAATAGCAAATCCTGATCCGCTCATCATCCTTGTGGGAGCGAGCCTGCTCGCGATGGCGCTAGTACAGCCAACATCAAAGCATCTGTCACTCCTCGGCTTCAGAGCCCCGACCACCCCCCAAATCCCGCCCACAAAAAAGGGGACTTTCGTCCCCTTGCGGTGTTGCCTTTTCAAGCGCTGCGTCTCAGTAAATATCCTTCGACAGCAAGGTGAACGGCGTCTTCACCAGGATCTTCACATCCAGCCACAGCGACCAGTTGTTGATGTACTTGAGGTCGATCTCGACGCGCTTTTCCATCTTGTCGAGCGTGTCTGTCTCGCCCCGGCAACCGCTGATCTGCGCCAGGCCAGTGATGCCCGGTTTGATTCGGTGACGGGCCATGTAGGCGAGGATCTTGCCCGAGTAGTAGTTGTTGTGCGCCACGGCGTGCGGACGTGGGCCGACCAGTGCCATGTGGCCTTGCAGCACGTTGAACAGTTGCGGCAGCTCGTCCAGCGAAGTGCGACGGATGAAGCGACCGACTGGAGTGATGCGCGAATCGTTGCGGCTGGCCTGCTTGACGTCACGGTCATCGTGCACGCGCATCGAGCGGAACTTCCAGACCTTGATCACCTTGCCGTTCCAGCCGTGGCGATCCTGCTTGAAGAACACCGGGCCCGGCGAGGTGAGCTTCACCGCCAGCGCCACGGCCAGCAGCACCGGGCTCAACAGAATGATCGCCAGCAGGGCGACGGCTTTTTCAACAAGGCTTTTGCTCAGCGCAGCGGTCGGGCGGCTGGTCAGCGGGCTTTCGTTGAGGTAGATCGCCGGCAGACCGTCCACGACTTTCACCGAGTGGTTGAGCAGCGTCAGGCTGTTTAGGTCCGGCACCCAGACCACGTCAACGTTGGCATCCAGCAGATCGACGTACATGGCTTCGATGTTGGCGGCTTCCGACAGCGGCAGGGTGATGTACAAGCGGCGGATGTCGTGGGTCTGGATCAGTTCGAGCAGTTCGTCCTGAGCGCCGACAACGCGCGGGGCGTCCGCTTCCAGGGACGGCTTGTCGCCGTTGCTGACCAGGCCGACCAGTGGCAGGTTTTCGTGCTGGCTCAACTTCTTCGCCAGGCCCAGAGCCAGTTCGCCGGTGCCGACGATCAGGGTCTTGTGTTCGCTTTTGCGCGAACGCTGGTAGAACTTCGAGAACGCATGCAGCGGTGCGTACAGCAGCGCCTGACCGAGGAAACCGTACACCGCCCACTCAAGGATGACTTGCCGAGAGAACAGCGCATCGGCCTTGCAGATGAAGGCGATGAACGCCAGCCCGGCCATGGTCATGAACCAGCCCACGAACAGTCGACCCAGCCCGGTCAGGTAATTGTCTCGCTTTCGATACGCACCGCTGAAGGTATAAGCCGGCACCGAGGCCAGTACCGCCAGGATCGTGCACATCCGGTAGTAGAACTCGACGGTGCCCGTGTGCTGTTCGGCGAGTATGAACAACAGTGAAACAATGAAAGTCTGTGCCAGCGCCCATTGGCCCCAAAAGGTCAGTCCCTTGAGGCCGGTGTTTCGATTGATACGAAGAGAAAGATCCATACGATATCCCCAAAAGACGTCCATTCAGGTTTCGACAGTAGAAAACCGAGTTGTTAAGCAGACTTGTTATTGTTGTTTGAGCCAGTGTCCTGAGGTAACAACGCCGGTATGCGGAACTGTCGTCAGTCAATAGACTAAGTTATTGCCGGGGATGCTGTCTGACGAGTTCTAACAAGATGGCACAGTGCCAACTTATTTAAATTTCCAATATTCAAACGTTAGAAAAGGTCGAAAGGCAGGGGGTGAATAATCAATCTTGTGTTTGCTATCGTAGGTGGGGTCAGGAGGCGGGTATAACCAGGGAGGGGTGAAACCAAACAGAGTGCTTTTTTATTTTTGTAATCGCACTTGTATCTGTTTGTCTTGTGGTGGGGGATGTTGTTTAGGCAACAACTTCCTGGATCAGGCAATAACCGCGATTGCGTACGGCACGAAACAATCGTTCACCGTTGCTGGCGTTCTTGAATTTGTCTTGAAGACGGCTCAGGCACATTTCCAGTCCCCGGTATTGCTCCGGCTCGCGGCCGATACTGAGGATCAGATCGTCCCGACTGACAACACGTTCTTCGTGGTGGAGCATTTTGCGGACCAGTGCGGTTTCGAGCCCGGTGAGACTGATTTCGACACCCTCTTTCGTCAATGCACCCTGATCATTGTCCAGATGCCAGGCTTCAGTGCAGGGCGCGTCGGACTCGATCGTTCGGGAAGTGTCAGTGGGGTCTTCGGCCATGGCCGTGGGACTGTGGAACGAATGCGCCGATTGTGCGGCCAGCCATTCCGATTCAAGGGTGGCCAATATGCGCTGAGTATCATGTTCGATGCTGCGTGCGACATGCTTCCTTGTGCCGCGTGGGTAAGTGAACTCCATCAGCATCGGAGTGGAAGAGGGCGAAGCAACACCTTCAATAAACATTTGTGCCTGGGACGTGCCAAACGAATTGAAACGCTCGCTGGAGAGGATGTTCTCAAGTTCACGTTGCGACGCCGAGCTATTAGTCACGACAACAAAGTATTTTCTTGGGAGGGTTGTGCTGGTTTCCATGTCTCTCTCCTAAAGTACACACCAAATTTGGCGAAAAAATAATGGGCAGGCGAGCAATGTTTTCCTCGGAAATAATCGACGGGCAGGGTCTGGGCCCAATGATGGCCCTCGATAAGTTCCACTCGGTCTGCTTTTAGAGTAATGGTTTATTGTTATGTTTAAGTGTTGCAGCGCTCATGCAATTGACAGCTTTTTATTAGATATGTGACGCAGTTAAAACAGTGAGACATCGGAATTTTAGTGCGTTGCATCAGACGTTCCCTCGTAAGCTGCAAAAGATGATTCCCTGAATCAGGCGGTCGAGATCAACCCCCTCATCAGACGATAGCCATACCCGCGAATGCTCTGTATGGCGTTCGTACCGTACACGTCCTTGATTTTCCCACGCAAGCGGCTGATGGATTTTTCCAGCGCCCGAGGATCGTAGAAATGGGTGTTGAGCCCCATGATGCTGGCGATTTCATCATGGCTGAGAATGTGATTGCCGGTCTGCGCAAAGGCTTGCAGGATCTTCATTTCGGCAAAGGAGATATCGAGTTTCTTGCTGGTGTCCGAGAGGCAGATGCGGGTGGGGTCCAGCACCAGGCTGATATCACGTTGCCATTCTTCACTGTTGAAGAACTCGCCCAGCAGTTCGCCGCTTTCATCGGATAAGGTATTGAGTTTGATACAGAAGTCGGCACCGGCCAGGAAGTACTTGATCTTGTTGAACGCGCCGCGCCCGGTGATCACCGCACAAATGATCGGCTTCAAGTTGTCACTGCGCAGGCTTTCCACCCGTGCCAGGTTGTCTTCAAGAGCCTGAGGGCTGTCGATGACAATGAATATGGCCCGATACAAGCCGTGATATTCATTTTGCTGATATGAACTAGCGTAAGAGTCGGCCTCAATGGCCAGATCAGCTTGCACATGCTTCGCGATTAGCGCGCTAAAGTGTTCAGCCACGCCACGGGTACGACCCAGAGTGAGAACACCTGGTTCGTCGCTTGTGCGGCGCGGGCTTCTAGTCGCTAAGTTACCTGTGAGCATCATGCATTGACTCGAGAAGGTGCTGACATCGGGATGTTAAAGCACCGGTTCTCATCTGTGACTGACAATTGGTAACATTTGCGCGGATTTTAGACGTGGCTCCCGAGTTTTCTAACAATAATTAAGCTTTTCAAGCTTTTAGTTGCTTTTCTCGGGGCTCTGAACTAACGAAAGAGGGCTCGTTAGATGGTGGCAATGTGCAATGGTGCCACTATTTTGTAATTGTGGCGACCTGTTTTTATGTCCCTTGGCCACTACACATTTGCACGCCAGTACAGAGAGTGTGAGGTGGATCACATTTTAAGGGGCGATGTGATTTTTAGCTATAACACTGACAAGTTCACACACGGACGTTTATTAACATGCCTTGAGTGTGGCTTTTGATAAGACATATTCTCCGTCCCCGAGTCGGGCAATGGGTGTGTATCTGCCAATTGTTTTACTTCAGATACTCAATGCCTGAATGCACTTAACGGGACGCCCACAAAGAGCGTGCCGACGGAGGATTAATGGATTTATTGACCTTGTTCAAGGTGCTGATTCTTGGGGCGGTAGAAGGCCTGACCGAGTTCCTGCCCATTTCCAGTACGGGCCACCAGATTATTGTTGCCGACTTGCTGGAGTTCGGCGGCGAACGCGCCATGGCGTTCAACATCATTATTCAACTGGGCGCCATTCTGGCCGTGGTCTGGGAGTTCCGCCCGAAGATCTTCGAGATCGTCAAAGGCCTGCCGACCCAGAGTAATGCCCAACGGTTTACCCGCAATCTGCTGATCGCCTTTTTCCCGGCGGTCATTCTCGGCGTGTTATTCGCCGACACGATTCATGAATACCTGTTCAACCCGATCACCGTTGCCGTTGCATTGGTCGTGGGCGGCATCGTGATGTTGTGGGCCGAGCAGCGGGATCATGTAGTGAGTGTCGACCATGTGGACGACATGAAGTGGGCCGACGCCCTGAAGATCGGTTGCGTACAGTGCCTGGCGATGATTCCGGGCACGTCGCGCTCCGGTTCCACCATCATCGGCGGCTTGCTGTTCGGCCTGTCACGCAAGGCCGCCACGGAATTCTCGTTCTTCCTGGCGATGCCGACCATGGTCGGCGCTGCGGTGTATTCCGGCTACAAGTACCGCGAACTGTTCCAGAGCAGCGACCTGCCGGTCTTCGCCCTGGGCTTCGTCGTAGCGTTCATCTTCGCAATGATCGCCGTGCGCGGCCTGCTGAAGTTCATTGCGAACCACAGCTACGCCACCTTCGCCTGGTACCGTATTGCCTTCGGCTTGCTGATCCTTGCCACCTGGCAGTTCGGCTGGGTTAACTGGACGGCGGCCGCAGCCGCCTGACCTCAGCCGCGCAGGCCGGGCCTCAACGCCCGGCCAGCAACTCCGCCGCCTGATCCAGCAACGCCAGCGGATCCTTGGCCTTGTGGATATCCACCGACAACAACTGACGAAACTTGCGCGCCCCCGGAAACCCGGTGCCCAGGCCCAGCACATGCCGGGTGATGTGATGCATCGCCCCGCCGGCCAGCAAATGCTCGGCTATATAAGGCCGCAACTGCGCCAGCGCCTCGGCCCGGCTGATCACCGGCGCGCTGCTGCCGAACAGCTGCTGATCCACCTCGGCCAGCAGATAAGGATTGTGATACGCCTCGCGCCCCAGCATCACGCCGTCAAAGGTCTGCAAATGCTCATGGCAGGCCTCCATCGTCTTGATCCCGCCGTTCAGAATGAACTCCAGCTCCGGAAAATCCGCCTTCAACCGCGCCGCCACGTCATAACGCAACGGCGGAATGTCACGGTTCTCCTTCGGCGACAACCCCTCCAGAATCGCAATCCGCGCATGCACCGTAAAACTGGTGCACCCGGCATCCCGCACCGTGCCGACGAAATCGCACAGCTGCTCATAACTGTCCCGCCCGTTGATCCCGATTCGATGCTTTACCGTCACCGGAATCGACACCGCATCACGCATCGCCTTCACACAATCCGCCACCAACTGCGGATGCCCCATCAGGCACGCACCAATCATGTTGTTCTGCACCCGATCACTCGGGCAGCCAACGTTCAGATTCACCTCGTCGTAACCGTGCTCCTGCGCCATGCGTGCGCAGGCGGCCAGGTCCAGCGGAACACTACCGCCCAACTGCAACGCCAGCGGATGCTCGGCTTCGTTGTGACGGAGGAAACGCTCGTGATCGCCGTTGAGCAGAGCACCGGTGGTGACCATCTCGGTGTAGAGCAGGGCGTTTTTCGACAGGATGCGTAGGAAGTACCGGCAATGGCGGTCAGTCCAATCCATCATCGGCGCGACGGAGAAACGGCGGGAGAGTGGGGCGGGTGTGGCGGAGATTGGGGACATTGGGGGTACGGAATCGGTGTGGCTGGGAGGTGGGGGAGTTTATCAGGAATGACCGTTCGGGCTCAGTGATATCCGGCGGAAATACAACCCCATCAAGTGTGGGATTAAGCAAGACAGCCATGAAATGGACTGATAGCATCGGGCTATCAATAAGAGTGAGGAAGGGATCCCATGCTGAAAAAACTCGCATCATCTGTTCTCGTCGCCGGCGCCCTGCTTGCCTCCGCCCAAGGGGCTTTCGCCGAAGAAAAGCTGTTCAAGAACTACGTCTACCAAACCCCACTCGCAAAATTCACCGAAGCGGCCGGTTACTACGACTGCTCCGAAGACGTCGGCGGGACCGCGAGATGCATCGACGATGTGGATTTCCTGGAAGAGAAATTCACTGTCGCGCTGATCTTTTCCGGTGACAAGCTGATGATGGTTTCACTCATCAGCCCGTTTGATCAGAACCTGTATGTCAAAGCCATCGCGGGGCTTTCCAAATCATTCACGCTGGTTTCCATGAGCGATGAAAAATCCATCCTGGATATGTTCGATACCGCGAGAAAGTCGAGAAGCACTGAAGAGCTGACGACGAAGATTTCCAATTTTGAACAGGTTGGTCTGGCGTCTGGGAATCTGACTTACACGTTTCTTGAAGGGTTGAACGCTAAAGGGCAAACCAATGCTGTGAGTGCGTTGGCTGCTGCGCCGGAGAATATTCGGTCTGCTGAGTTGGTAATGGCGGGGCAAGGCGCGGATTCGGGGATGATTATTCGGTTTACGTTTCCGCGGTTAGAGGCGAATAAGATTTTGGCTGAGGCTCAGAAGCCGGTTGAGTCGTTTTGACGCGCTGGTTGATTGCTGTAAAGCTGACTCAGCTGATGAAACGGGGAAGTTATTTGCAATGCGATTAGGTGAGACAAAACTTGCCCCGTTTTCACATTATCATCAAGCGACCCGCAAACGAGTGGTCTGGAGCATGTGTGAAGGATTTTAAATTTCCTGCTGGAATGATCACTTGCAGTATTTGGATGCTTTGGTTCGCTGCCGTACTTGTGCCGTTGCTTTGGTGTTTTATGGGGGCGTTCGACTACTGGAATATTAAGCAATCTGAAGCGGCATCTTGGGTTCAGGCGGTCGGATCTATAGCCGCCATCGCTAGCGGTGTCGGTGTTTTGATTTACCAGCGAAATGAAAAAACTCGAGAAGCCAAAATAGCCAATCAACAGTTGACTGAGAAGATCGTCACCGTAGCAGTCCATATCAGTGCGATCTTTGACTCTTCGGATCCGATTAACTCTTACTATCATCCAGAGGTCGGCATCGCAAATAGGCTTAAGAGGAGACTGGAGGAAAGTCGCAAACTTCTTCGCGAAATAAGCCTTCAAGAACTGCCAACTCATGAGCTCTGTATCTTATGGCTTGAGTGGCGCCAAGGAATTGATGACCTTTTGGTTTATTACAACTCCTATGTTGGCAGGCATAATGATGTGAATCGCCCCTAGTTTCGTAG
>NZ_AKJQ01000013.1:0-30073 GCF_000282255.1 Pseudomonas sp. GM25
CGGCTCGACCAGCCGCAAACCGGTGAGTCAGGCGAGCATCGAACTGGTGTTCGACAACTCCGACGGTACGCTGCTGGGCGAGTGGGCCGCTTATGCGGAAATTTCGATCCGCCGCAAAGTGACCCGCGACAGCCAGACGACTTATTACCTCAACGGCGCCAAATGCCGTCGTCGCGACATCACCGACATCTTCCTCGGCACCGGCCTTGGCCCGCGCAGCTACTCGATCATCGAGCAGGGGATGATCTCCAAGCTGATCGAGTCCAAGCCTGAAGACCTGCGTAACTTCATCGAAGAAGCCGCCGGCATCTCCAAGTACAAGGAGCGCCGGCGCGAGACCGAAAACCGCATTCGCCGCACCCACGAAAACCTTGCCCGTCTGACTGACCTGCGCGAAGAGCTCGAACGTCAGCTCGAACGCCTGCACCGTCAGGCCGAGGCCGCCAAGAAGTATCAGGAATACAAAGCCGAAGAACGCCAGCTCAAGGCGCAATTGTCGGCCCTGCGCTGGCAGGATCTGAACGATCAGGTCGGTCAGCGCGAATCGATCATCGGCAACCAGGAAATCAGCTTCGAAGCGCTGGTCGCTGAGCAACGCAACGCCGACGCCGCCATTGAACGCCTGCGCGACGGTCACCATGACCTGTCCGAGCGCTTCAATCTGGTGCAGGGGCGCTTCTATTCGGTCGGCGGCGACATCGCCCGGGTCGAGCAGAGTATCCAGCACGGCCAGCAGCGTCTGCGCCAATTGCAGGACGATCTGAAAGAAGCCGAACGCGCACGCCTCGAAACCGAATCGCACCTGGGCCACGACCGCACCTTACTGCTGACTCTCGGCGAAGAACTTGATCAACTGACCCCTGAGCAGGAAATCACCAACGCTGCCGCCGAGGAAGCCGCCGCTGCGCTGGAAGACTCCGAAACCGTCATGCACGGCTGGCAGGAGCAGTGGGACGCCTTCAACCTGACTGCCGCCGAACCGCGTCGTCAGGCCGAAGTGCAGCAGTCGCGGATCCAGCAACTGGAAACCAGCATGGAGCGTCTGGCCGATCGGCAAAAGCGTCTGGGCGAAGAACGGGCGCTGCTGTCGGCCGATCCGGAAGACGCGGCGATCATGGAGCTCAGCGAACAGCTCGCCGAGTCCGAAGCGACCCTTGAAGATTTGCAGACCAGCGAAGAAGCCCAGGTCGAAAAGCTCGAGCAACTGCGCCAGGAATTGCAGCAAGCATTGACTGCGCAACAACAGGCGCAGGGCGATTTGCAGCGCCTCAATGGTC
The DNA here is from genome assembly GCF_000282255.1 of Pseudomonas sp. GM25. Lineage (NCBI taxonomy): Bacteria > Pseudomonadati > Pseudomonadota > Gammaproteobacteria > Pseudomonadales > Pseudomonadaceae > Pseudomonas > Pseudomonas sp. GM25. Next base: position 1,278 of record NZ_AKJQ01000013.1, read on the forward strand.
GACTCGCATCCCTCGAAGCCTTGCAGCAGGCTGCGCTCGATCCGGGCACAGGCACCGCTGAATGGCTGAAGGAACACAACCTCGCCGAGCGTCCGCGTCTGGCCGAAGGCCTGAAGGTCGAGGCCGGTTGGGAGCTGGCGGTCGAAACCGTGCTCGGCGCCGACCTGCAAGCGGTGCTGGTGGATGATTTCGACGGCTTCGATCTGTCCGGTTTCGCCCAGGGCGATCTGCGTTTGCTCAGCCCCGGCAATGACGGCGTGCGCGTGGCTGGCAGCCTGCTGGACAAGGTCGAGGCGCAGGTCGATTTGTCGCCCTGGCTCGCTCAGGTCAAACCGGTCGACAGCCTTGAACAGGCGCTGGCCCTGCGCGGCCAACTGGCTGCCGGCCAGAGCCTGATCAGCCGCGACGGTTACTGGGTCGGCCGGCATTTTCTGCGGGTACGCCGCGCCAGCGAAGCCGAAAGCGGCATGCTCGCACGCGGCCAGGAAATCGAATCGCTGCATGCGGAACGCGAAGAGCGCGAAGCCACGGTCGAGGCCATGGAAACCCGTTTGCAGACCCTGCGCGCGCAACAGCGTCAGCAGGAAAACGGTCGCGAACATTTGCGTCGCCTGTTGCAGGACGAAGCCCGTCAGCAAGGTGAATTGAAAGCTCAGCTGTCCGCCGGCAAGGCCAAGGCTGAGCAGTTGAATCTGCGTCGCACCCGCCTCGACGAAGAACTGGTCGAGCTCGCCGAGCAGCGCGAGCTGGAACACGAAAACATCGGCGAAGCGCGGATCCAGTTGCAGGACGCCCTCGACGCCATGGCCCTCGACACCGAGCAACGCGAATTGCTGCTGGCCCAGCGCGACAGCCTGCGCGAACGGCTGGATCGGGTGCGTCAGGAGGCTCGTCAGCACAAGGACCACGCCCATCAATTGGCCGTGCGCCTCGGCTCGCTGCGTGCACAACATGATTCGACGCGTCAGGCCCTCGAACGTCTGGAAATGCAGGCCGAGCGCCTGACTGAAAAACGTGAACAGCTCAGCCTGAATCTGGAGGAGGGCGAGGCGCCGCTGGAAGAGCTGCGTCTGAAACTCGAAGAGTTGCTCGACAAGCGCATGAGCGTCGACGACGAACTCAAGACCGCCCAGATCGCGCTCGAAGACGCCGACCGCGAACTGCGTGACGCGGAAAAACGACGGACCCAGGCCGAGCAGCAATCGCAATTGATCCGTGGCCAGCTCGAACAGCAACGCATGGAATGGCAGGCCCTGACCGTGCGCCGCAAGGCCCTGCAAGATCAACTGCTGGAAGACGGCTACGATCTGCACGGCGTGCTCAACACCCTGACCGCCGAGGCCAGCGAGAAGGCCGCCGAAGAAGAACTTGAACGCATCGCCGCGCGCATTCAGCGCCTGGGCGCGATCAACCTCGCGGCGATCGATGAATACACGCAACAATCCGAGCGTAAACGTTATCTGGATGCCCAGGACGCCGATCTGGTCGAAGCGCTGGAGACGCTGGAAAACGTCATCCGCAAGATCGACAAGGAAACCCGTAACCGTTTCAAAGATACCTTTGATCAGATCAATGGCGGTTTACAGGCGCTTTTCCCGAAAGTTTTCGGTGGCGGACGGGCGTATTTGGAACTGACGGGCGAAGATCTACTCGATACAGGGGTGACGATCATGGCGCAGCCGCCCGGGAAGAAGAACAGCACCATCCATTTGCTCTCCGGCGGCGAGAAAGCCCTGACGGCACTGGCACTGGTTTTTGCGATCTTCAAGTTGAATCCGGCGCCGTTCTGCATGCTCGATGAAGTTGACGCGCCACTGGATGACGCTAACGTTGGACGCTACGCACGATTGGTCAAAGAGATGTCGCAGACCGTGCAGTTCATCTATATCACCCACAACAAGATCGCCATGGAAATGGCTGACCAGTTGATGGGGGTGACGATGCACGAGCCGGGTTGTTCGCGACTGGTAGCCGTGGATGTCGAGGAGGCGATGGCGATGGTGGATGCCTGAGCCGGCGCTGTCGGAAAGGGTATTTGTAGTCTGTAGGACATATTTACCGGCTTCGACTTGCTGGCCAATCGACATAATCGCGCAAGCCAATGAGACAGACGGTGTAAAGTTGTCTTTGGTCGTGCTAGTTTAATGTCAATTTTTCGTATACGTGGGCAAAACGCCTGTCAGAACATAGAGTTGGCGCCACGTTTTAAAGCGGTTTGCACAGTGTAAACCCCTTATTTTTCAGCATTTTTTATAGAGGCACGGGATTACATGGAAATCGGTCTGCGCGAGTGGCTGATCGTCATCGGCATCATTGTGATAGCCGGTATTCTTTTCGATGGCTGGCGCCGTATGCGCGGCGGCAAGGGAAAACTGAAATTCCGTCTTGACCGAAGTCTGTCCAACCTGCCGGACGAGGACACCAGCGCTGAGCTGTTGGGCCCGGCCCGCGTGCTGGATACCCATAAAGAGCCGCAACTGGACGAACACGATCTGCCATCGGTGAGCATGCCGGCCCGCGAAGCACGCGAGCCTCGCGAATCCGGTTCCAAGCGCGGCAAGCGTGGCAGCAACGGTCCGGCCCAGGGCGACCTGAACCTCGATCTGGATCTGGACGGCGGCCCGAGCTTCAGCAGCCGCGACGATGATTTCGTCGAGCCTGCCACCAAATCGTCGGCGGCAGTGGCTGATAAAGATCAGCCGCAAGCCGAAGAAGTGCTGGTGATCAGCGTGATCTGCCGCGACCCGGCCGGCTTCAAAGGCCCGGCACTGTTGCAGAACATTCTGGAAAGCGGCCTGCGTTTCGGCGAGATGGATATCTTCCACCGTCACGAAAGCATGGCCGGCAACGGTGAAGTGCTGTTCTCGATGGCCAACGCGGTCAAGCCGGGTATCTTCGATCTGGACGACATCGACCATTTCAGCACCCCGGCGGTGAGCTTCTTCCTCGGCCTGCCAGGCCCGCGTCATCCGAAGCAGGCCTTCGACGTGATGGTGGCGGCAGCCCGCAAGCTGTCCCAGGAATTGAACGGCGAGTTGAAAGATGACCAGCGCAGCGTCCTGACCGCGCAAACCATCGAGCACTACCGTCAGCGCATCGTTGAATTCGAACGTCGCGCCCTGACCCAGAAGCGTTGATTGAAAAGGTTGCCTCGCAATAAAGGGGCAATCGGCAAAATAGATTGAGCAGCCTCGGCTGCTCTTTTGCTTTATGAGAGAACACCCATGACTGCCGCCAAAGACCGCATTCTAGAGCTGCGCGCTGAACTCGATCAGCACAACTACCGTTACCACGTCCTCGATGAGCCTAGCATTCCGGATGCCGAGTACGACCGGTTGTTCCACGAGCTCAAGGCGCTGGAGGCGGCCAACCCTGAACTGATCACCAGCGACTCGCCGACCCAGCGCGTCGGCAGCGTGGCGCTGACCGCGTTCACTCAGGTGCGTCACGAAGTGCCGATGCTCAGCCTCGGCAACGCCTTCGAAGAAACCGACATGCGCGAGTTCGACCGCCGGGTGACCGAAGGTCTGGACCTGCCGGCCGGTGACCTGTTCGGCGGTGGCGCGGCGGTGGAATACAGCTGCGAGCCGAAACTCGATGGCCTGGCGGTCAGTCTGTTGTATCAGGACGGCGTACTGGTGCGCGGCGCCACCCGCGGCGACGGCACCACTGGTGAAGACATCAGCGTCAACGTGCGCACCGTGCGCAACATCCCGCTGAAGCTGCACGGCGAAGGCTGGCCGGCGACCCTGGAAGTGCGCGGCGAAGTGTTCATGTCCAAGGCCGGTTTCGAACGCCTCAACGCTTCGCAACTGGAAATCGGCGGCAAGACTTTCGCCAACCCGCGCAACGCTGCCGCCGGCAGCCTGCGCCAGCTGGATTCGAAGATCACCGCCAACCGTCCGCTGGAATTCTGCTGCTACGGCATCGGTCAGGTGTCCAACGACATCGCCGACACCCACATCGGCAACCTCAAGCAACTGCAAGCCTGGGGCATGCCGATCAGCCACGAATTGAAACTGGCCAAGGGCATCGGCGAATGCCTGGACTACTACCGCGATATCGGCGAACGCCGTAACTCGCTGGCCTATGAAATCGACGGCGTGGTGTTCAAGGTCAACAGCATTGCCGACCAGCGCGAACTGGGCTTCCGCGCCCGTGAACCGCGCTGGGCCATCGCTCACAAATTCCCGGCCATGGAAGAACTCACCGAACTGCTCGACGTGGAATTCCAGGTCGGTCGCACCGGCGCCGTCACGCCTGTGGCACGGTTGAAGCCGGTCAAGGTTGCCGGCGTCACCGTGGCCAACGCCACGTTGCACAACATGGACGAAGTCGCCCGGCTGGGTCTGATGATCGGCGATACGGTGATCATTCGCCGCGCCGGTGACGTGATCCCGCAAGTGGTGCAAGTGGTCATGGAGCGCCGCCCGGAAGACGCGCGGCTGGTGCAGATTCCCGAGAGCTGCCCGGTCTGCGGCTCCCACGTCGAGCGCACGCAACTGGTTAAGCGCAGCAAGGGCAAGGAAACCATCAGCGAAGGCGCGGTGTATCGCTGCGTTGGCCGACTGGCCTGCGGTGCGCAACTCAAGCAAGCGATCATCCACTTCGTATCGCGCCGCGCGATGGACATCGAAGGTCTTGGCGACAAGAGCGTCGAGCAATTGGTGGACGAAGGTCTGGTCAGTTCGCCGGCTGATCTTTATGCGCTGAAGTTCGAGGACATTGTTGATCTCGAAGGCTTCGCCGAGGTGTCGAGCAACAAGTTGCTGGCTGCGATTGAAGACAGCAAGAAACCGGGCCTGGCGCGCTTCATCTATGCGCTGGGCATTCCGGATGTCGGCGAGGAGACGGCCAAGGTGCTGGCGCGTTCGCTGGGGTCGCTGGAGCGTGTTCAGCAAGCCTTGCCGCAGGTGCTGACGTACTTGCCGGACATCGGCCTGGAAGTGGCGCACGAGATTCACAGCTTCTTCGAAGATGCGCACAACCAGCAGGTGATCACCGAGCTGCTGGGCCACGGTTTGCAGATTCAGGATCAGGGCGAGTTGGGCGCCGAGTTTGCCGCGAGCACCACGCTGGGTGGCTTCCTCGACAAGCTGCACATTCCTTCGGTCGGGCCGGGTGGCGCGCAGAAGCTGGCGGACAAGTTCGAATCGCTGGAAGGGGTGATGACCGCGGACTGGCTGGACATGCGCCAGGCGTTGCCGGAGAAACAGGCCAATTCGGTTCGCGAGTTTTTCGCCTTGGCCGAGCATCGTCAACTGGCTGAAGACGCCGAGAAGCAACTGCGCGATTTCGGCATGCATTGGCAGAGTGAAAAGAAAGTCGTCGAAGGCCTGCCGCTGGCCGGGGAAACCTGGGTGCTGACCGGCAAGGTCGAGCTGATGAGCCGCGACGTCGCCAAGGAACACCTGGAAAGCCTCGGCGCCAAGGTCGCCGGTTCCGTGTCGGCCAAGACCCATTGCGTGGTCGCCGGGCCGGGCGCCGGGTCGAAACTGACCAAGGCCAACGAACTGGGCGTGAAAGTGATGGATGAAGAGGCGTTTATCGCGTTCCTGAAAGGGCACGGTATCAGCGCCTGATGATCGTTCCCACGCTCCGCGTGGGAAAGCCGCCCCGGACGCTCCGCGTCCGCTGTGACGCAGAGCGTCACGGTATGCATTCCCACGCAGAGCGTGGGAACGAACTTTGGGCGGGAATGATCTAGTCTTGGCAAGCCCAAGGGAGAGATCGCCATGTACCGCTTTTTCGAGCAGCTCAGTTCCCGCATCGTCGCGCCGTTCATGGGCGAATCCTCGCGCAACAGCAAAGTCTGGCCGTGCCGCTGCGGCCAGTCGCTGTTCTTTCGCAACAGCCAGTGCCTGGCCTGCAACGCGGCGCTGGGTTATCAACCGGAGCACAGTCGGCTGACGTCGCTGCAACCGGGGCCGCAAGACGGTACCTGGACGCTGGATATCGATCCCGAGGCCGGGCTGTTCCGGCGCTGCGCCAACCTCGACACCCCGGCGGCCTGCAACTGGCTGCTGCCTGCCAACGATCACGACACCCTGTGCGCGGCCTGCGATCTGAATCGCACCATCCCCGACCTGTCCGTCCCGGAAAACCCCGAACGCTGGCGCAAGGTGGAAATCGCCAAGCGGCGACTGGTGGCGCAACTGATCAGCCTCGGCCTCCCGGTCGTCCCGAAAACCGTCGACGAAGCCACCGGCCTGGCCTTTGATTTCATCGGCGTCGATCTGGAGGGCAACGCACCCATGACCGGCCACGCCAACGGCCTGATCACTCTCGACATCGAAGAAGCCGACGACGCCCACCGCGAGCAGGTCAGGGCGCAGATGCACGAACCCTATCGCACGCTGCTCGGGCATTTTCGCCATGAGGTCGGGCATTACTACTGGGATCGCCTGATCGACAACGGCCCGTGGCTCGGTTCTTTCCGCAACCTGTTCGGCGATGAACGCGCCAGTTATGCCGAAGCGCTGGAGCGGCATTATCAACAGGGCGCGCCGGCGGACTGGTCGCAGCACTACGTCAGCGCCTACGCCACCATGCACCCGTGGGAAGACTGGGCGGAAACCTGGGCTCATTACCTGCACATGATGGACGCAGTGGACACGGCGCTGGGTTTCGGCATGAGTGCCCGGGAGATGGACCTGGATTACCAGCCGTTTCCGTCGAGCACGCTGTACGATCCCGAGCATCCCGGCGGGGCGGCGTTCCTGTCGTTCGTCAACGCGTGGATCGAACTGGCCGGCATGCTCAACGAACTGTCGCGCAGCATGGGCCAGCCGGATTTCTATCCCTTTGTGCTGCCGCCGGCGGCGATCGCCAAGCTGCACTTCATACATCTGGTGATCCAGCAAGAGGGCGGCCGCGCGGACGAGGTGCTTCAGGCGCAATAGCAAGTGCTTGAAGCCCTTCATATTTTTAATCTGCAACCAGCGGTTGTAACTTCGTCTCAGATAGGTACAATGGCGCGGCTCGCCGACAGGCGAGTGTCGTTATGGTGACCCTATCGGTCCCCCCGCAACGATTACCCGTGAACCTGGTCAGAGCCGGAAGGCAGCAGCCACAGCGGGAACATTGTGTGCCGGGGTGTGGCTGGTAGGGTTACCACCTTAACGAACATCGAACGAATCAACACCGAACTGCATGGGTTTTGCCCACTGCGGTTTTTTTATGCCTGCGATTTGTCGGTTCGTACCCAAACCTCCTGCTCTCGAGTGCGCCGACACGGGGTAATCATTTGCTCTTCAATCCCGCATACTCGCAGCCACCGAAATAAATGAAGAGTCTGGCCGGGATCGACCTTAGGGTCTGTGCCTTGGCCGCGAGGTTTTATGCTCCCGGAACATTCCGATCTATCCAGCCCTGTGTTCTTGCCCGTCACGGATGAAACCTGCGCGAACCTGTTGCAGGCGGGTGGGGCCAAAACCCTCGAAAGCCTGACCGATCTGGAATTGGCGGCGGTGCTGGTCATCCAGAATCTGGTGCAGACGAAAGAGCAGGATCTCGGCGCCGTGGCGGCAGAGAAAATTCTGGCCAAACTCTTGTCATGGGCTGCTGAAAAGCGACAGTCAGCGACTGCTGGTCTGCTGTCGGAAGCGCAGCGGCTGTTCGACCCGCGCAAACTGTATTTCGGCCTGAAGGTCCTTAACCCTCTGAACCTGCGTTTTCTGCTGGCTGAAGAAATATCGGCACGCGACTACTTGTTGCCCGATGGCCAGTGGGATTTCGAATACAAAGTCCGGCGCCATCGCAGCCATGACCCGTTCAGCCAGCCGATAGTGACGCCCCGTTACCGCGAGCGCTGGTTGAGCCCGGCGCAGGACAAACTGGTCAGGACCTTCCGCGCCAACCTGGACGAAGACCTGCACGTTCAAGGTTACGCGGGGATCGGCAAAAGCCATCTGCTGGTCGCATTGCTGGAACATCTACGCCCGGAAAAAACCCTGTTGCTGGCGCGCACCCCGGCCAAGCTGGAAGTCCTTCGCCAGCGCATGGTGGGGCCGAGCGAGAAGAAAGCCGGCAAGACCTTCCTGGCGTTTGCGCAGTCGCTGATGCTCGGGCGCAGGCCTCAGGTGGAGGGAGGGCGAATCCCGACCCGGCAGGCGTTGGCGCAGGAACTGAATATCTTCGGTTTTCGCCACCACGACGGGCAGGCGACCCTTGAACTCTGCCTCAAAGTGATCGAGCGCTACTGCCGCTTCCGCGATCACACCTTTTCGGCGAAGCATCTGCCGCATTTCAACCAGCCGCTCTCCAGCGTCGACGCTCAGGTGTTGCTGGAGTATTCGAGCCGGGTGTGGGGCTACCTCGAACTCAACCCGGCGTGGGGCAGCCAGACCGGTTTCGAAGCGCTGCTGATGATCAAGCGCGCCTGCATCGCCGGCTGCGTGGTGCCCGCGCGCTACACGCACGTGCTGATCGACGAGAGCCAGGACATTCCAGGCTCGCTTTTGCAGATCATCGAACGCGGTCGTCAGGTTCTGATCACCCTCGGCGACGAGTACCAGCAGGCCAGCGGCGTGCCGGTCAAACGGCACCGCGAGGTTCGCCAAAGCGATATCAGCTATTCCGTGCGCTCGGGCCGCAACGTTGAAAGGCTGGTCAATCCGCTGATCGCCCGGCATTCGCAGAAGGGCAAGATTCCGTTCGAAGGCGCCAGCGATGCTGACGTCGTCATCAAGGAATACCCGGAAGGTTTCGTACCGTCCGAGGGCTGCGTGGTGCTGACGGCATCGCCGTGGGACAGCATGATCTGGGCCATCCACCTGCACGATTCCAACTGCAAGTTCAGATTCCCGGACAAGCGCACCCAGGATGAGCTCAAGCATTTCATGGCCACCGCCATCGAACTGTTCAAGCCTGATTTCTACCGCTCCGAATTCAGCGAAAACGGTGTGCATCCGTACTTCAGCGACCTGCCCGATTGGCAGGCCGTGTGCGACGCCAACCAGTTCGACGAGTCGTTTCTGCGGGTCAAGGCCAAGCTGGAAAACGGCTTCATGATTGCCGACCTGACGCGCCTGAACCGAATGATCGACAACGCCGGCAACGGCTGCCTGCTGATGCTCGCGGAGGAGGCGGGGGGTATGGAGTTCGACAAGGTCCTGCTGACGCCGGGGTTGCTGACCAACGAGAAATTCAAGGATGCCTACGCGTTCGATCAGCGGATCTGCGCCGTGTACATCGCCATCTCCCGCGCCAGGCTGAAGCTTTACGTGCCGTACGATGTGGTCGCGTGGGTCGAGTATCACGAGTACCAGCGGTTTCGTGATACGGCGGGGCATTGAGGGGCTGCCTCACGGTTCGCCGCCCGCGCTGCCGGTATACAACCGAATGATGTCATCAATCTCCCCCGACATTTTCATTCGCAGCAACGTCCTCAATATCCGCTGCACCGGTACATTCGGGTCGTTGCGCACATAGCAGCCGACTTTCTGCTCCTGCAATACCGCCACCGCTTGCAGTTGCTGCCCCGGCAGCAGGCGCTGGTTGAACCAGTCCAGGGTCCATTGATTGCTGACGGCGTAGCGGTAGCGGCCGGCCAGCAGTTTGTCGAGCACTTGTTCCTGATTGCGCGCGTCTTCGCGCCATAGTCGATCGGCGTCGAATATCGGTTGCAGCGTGGGATAGCTGTAGCCGAGCACGGTGCCGATCGACTGGCGGGGCAGGTGGGCCGGATCGGCGTTGGGCGGTTGGTCCTGACGGCTGATCAGCAGGTCGCGCTGGAAGAACATTGGGATGCTCCAGATGTAATCGCCGGACAGGTTCGGCAGCCAGGATTGTGCGGCATAGCAGCGCACGTCGACTTCGCCGTGTTCCATGGCGTTCTGCACGCGGGCGCGGGGCAAGACGTGAAATTGCGCCGGTACGCCGACCTGGGTCGCCAGGCTGAGCATCATGTCGTAGAGGATGCCCTGGGTCGGGCGGCCGCGTTCGATCTGCACCATCGGCATCGCCCAGCTGTCGGCAACCACGAAGCGCAGCGGCGGTTGCGACGCCATCGCGCTCAGGCTCAATCCCAGTAATGCCCCCACGGCCCACCGCATAAACGCTCCGGTAATTCCCGATCCCGAGCCGACAAAAGCCCTCGCTCATGCAGCTTAGCCAGAATAGACGAGCACACCGGATGCAATTTTGCCCTTGCTCCGCTAGCATTAGCCGCTTCTGCTTCCTTTGCCGCGACGGTTTTCGATGAGTTATCAGGTTCTTGCACGTAAATGGCGTCCGCGCTCGTTCCGCGAAATGGTCGGCCAGACCCATGTGCTCAAGGCTCTGATCAATGCCTTGGACAGCCAGCGCCTGCACCACGCCTACCTCTTCACCGGTACGCGGGGCGTCGGCAAGACCACGATTGCGCGGATCATCGCCAAATGCCTGAACTGTGAAACAGGTATCACTTCAAGCCCGTGCGGCGAGTGCTCGGTGTGCCGCGAGATCGATGAAGGCCGTTTCGTCGACCTGATCGAGATCGACGCCGCGAGCCGGACCAAGGTCGAGGACACCCGCGAGCTGCTCGACAACGTGCAGTACGCGCCGAGCCGCGGGCGCTTCAAGGTCTACCTGATCGACGAAGTGCACATGCTCTCCAGCCATTCCTTCAATGCGCTGTTGAAAACCCTCGAAGAGCCGCCGCCCTACGTCAAGTTCATCCTGGCGACCACCGACCCGCAGAAACTTCCGGCAACGATTTTGTCGCGATGCCTGCAGTTCTCCCTGAAGAACATGACCCCTGAGCGGGTGGTCGAGCATCTGACCCACGTTCTGGGCGCCGAAAACGTCCCGTTCGAAGACGACGCACTGTGGCTGCTCGGTCGCGCGGCCGACGGTTCGATGCGTGACGCCATGAGCCTGACCGACCAGGCCATCGCCTTCGGTGAAGGCAAGGTGCTGGCCGCCGACGTGCGGGCAATGCTCGGTACGCTGGATCACGGCCAGGTTTACGACGTGCTGCACGCGCTGATCGAAGGCGACGCCAAGGCGTTGCTCGAAGCCGTGCGTCATCTGGCCGAACAGGGGCCGGACTGGAACGGCGTGCTCTCGGAAATTCTCAACGTGCTGCACCGCGTCGCCATCGCCCAGGCCTTGCCGGAAGGTGTCGACAACGGCCACGGCGACCGTGACCGGGTGTTGGCGCTGGCCCAGGCGTTGCCGGCCGAAGACGTGCAGTTCTATTACCAGATGGGCCTGATCGGTCGCCGCGACTTGCCGCTGGCGCCGGACCCGCGAGGCGGTTTCGAAATGGTGCTGCTGCGGATGCTGGCCTTCCGGCCGGCAGACACGGCGGACGCCCCGAGGCAACCGCTAAAGCCAGTGGGGATCAGCCAGGCCACAGTTGATTCCGCAAACTCAGTGGCTGCCGCGCCGAAACCTGCGCCGGTAGTTGCTGCGGCTGTTGCGCCCGCGCCAGTGCCGGTGGTTGCACCTGCACCCACGCCTGTTCCCGAGCCGGCACCGGTTGCCCCGGTGATTGCGCCGGAACCCGTTCCTGAGCCTGAGCCCGAGCCGGTCGCCGTTGAAGAAGTCGTCGACCTGCCGTGGAACGACCCGGTAGAACCGGCGCCTGTGCAGCAGCCAGCCGTCGAACCGGTGCTGGAAACAACCGCCGAACAACCTGATTTGCCACCGATGCCGCTGCCGACCCCGGACAGCGTCGTGCCGGACGCCCCGGAGTGGGCCGCCGCGCCGATCCCCGAGCCGTCGGTGGCCGACGTCGATGCCGCCACGCCGGGCATGGACATGGACGACGAGCCGCCGCTCGACGAGGACTACATCGAGCCGGACATGGATTCGGCCTATAGCTACCTCGACGATCTGGCCAGCGAACACGCCGCAGAACCGGCCCCGGAGCTCGAGCCGGAACCCGCGGCCGCGCCGGCCACCGGTCTGGCCTTGCAATGGCTTGAGCTGTTCCCGCAACTGCCGATCTCCGGCATGACCGGCAGCATCGCCGCCAACTGCACGCTGATCGCGGTCGATGGCGACAACTGGCTGATGCACCTGGACCCGGCCCACAGCGCCTTGTTCAACGCCACCCAGCAGCGTCGTCTGAACGATGCGCTGAACCAGTTCCACGGGCGCACGCTGACCCTGACCATCGAGCTGATCAAGCCCGAGCAGGAAACCCCGGCCCAGGCCGCGTCCCGGCGCCGTGCCAACCGTCAGCGCGAGGCGGAGGAATCGATCCACGGCGATCCGTTCATCCAGCAGATGGTGCAGCAGTTCGGTGCGGTCGTGCGACACGATACTATTGAACCTGTCGACGCCCTGGTCAGTCAGGGCTAATAACTGAGGGCGTCCGGCCTGTTTGGCCGGGCGCTGTTTTGATCCAAGTACTTTTGAGGTGATTCCCATGATGAAAGGTGGCATGGCCGGCCTGATGAAGCAGGCGCAGCAGATGCAGGAAAAAATGGCCAAGATGCAGGAAGAACTGGCCAACGCCGAAGTCACCGGCAAAGCCGGTGGCGATCTGGTCACCGTGGTGATGACCGGTCGTCATGACGTGAAAAAAGTCAGCATCGACCCGAGCGTACTGCCGGGCCTGGACGAAGACGACCGCGAAGTGGTCGAGGATCTGGTGGCTGCAGCCGTCAACGCCGCCGTGCGTCAAATCGAAGCCAACAGCCAGGCGAAAATGGGCAGCATGACCGCTGGCATGAATTTGCCGGCCGGTATGAAACTGCCGTTCTGATTCGCCTTTGCGGGTTGGATGAGCTACAAAAAATGCCAGGCATCGTGCCTGGCATTTTTGTTTCCGGCTGACGAAACATCGAACGCGCAATAGCTGCAACGGTCTGCTCCCTATAACGCCGAATTCATCATTCAAAGGAGACGCTGACATGTCCGACCCTCTGACCCTCAATCAACGCTTCGTGCTGGCCTCGCGGCCGGTGGGCGCGCCGACGCCCGAGAATTTCCGTCTGGAGCGCGAGGCGCTGCCGGATCTTGAAGATGGCCAGGTGTTGCTCAAGACCCTGTACCTGTCGCTCGATCCCTACATGCGCGGGCGCATGAGTGACGCGCCGTCCTACGCAGCGCCGGTACAAATCGGCGAGGTGATGACCGGCGGCGCTGTCAGCCGGGTCGAACAGTCGCGTCATCCGAAATTCCATGCTGGCGATCTGGTCGTCGGTGCCACTGGCTGGCAAAGCCACAGCATCAGCGATGGCCGCAACATCATCCCGATCCCGTCCGGCCTGCCGAGCCCGTCGATGGCGCTCGGCGTACTGGGCATGCCCGGCATGACCGCTTACATGGGTTTGATGGACATCGGCCAGCCAAAAGAGGGCGAAACACTGGTCGTCGCCGCCGCTTCCGGCGCCGTGGGTTCGGTGGTTGGCCAGGTCGCCAAGATCAAAGGCCTGCGCGCCGTTGGCGTGGCCGGTGGTGCCGAGAAATGCAAATACGTGGTCGAGGAACTGGGCTTCGACGCCTGTATCGATCACAAGGCGCCGGACTTCGCCGAGCAACTGGCCAAGGCCTGTCCCAATGGCATCGACATCTATTACGAAAACGTCGGCGGCCACGTGTTTGATGCCGTCGTGCCGCTGCTCAATCCCAAGGCGCGGATCCCGCTGTGCGGCCTGATCGCCGGCTACAACGCCTCGGAAGCGCCGAAAGGCCCGGATCGTCTGCCTGCACTACAGCGCACCTTGCTGACCAAACGCGCACGGATTCAGGGCTTCATCGTGTTCGACGACTACGGTGATCGTCAGCCGGAATTCATCAGCGCCATGGTGCCGTGGGTGCGCGATGGCAAGGTGAAATTCCGCGAGGACGTGGTGGATGGCCTGGAGCAGGCGCCGCAAGCGTTTATCGGGCTGCTGGAGGGGCGCAACTTCGGCAAACTGGTGGTGAAGGTCGCCCAGGACTGAGGATTTGACGCTGGCCGGAGGCGCGGGTATAAACCGCGTCTCGTTGTTTTGTCGGACTTTTTCCCCATGAGCTTCAGCCCTTTGATTCGCCAACTGATCGACGCCCTGCGAACTTTGCCGGGCGTGGGTCAGAAAACTGCCCAGCGTATGGCGTTGCAGTTGCTCGAACGTGACCGCAGCGGCGGTACGCGTCTGGCCCAGGCCTTGAGCCAGGCCATGGAAGGGGTCGGACACTGCCGCCAATGCCGCACGCTGACCGAAGACGATCTGTGCCCGCAATGCGCCGACACCCGCCGCGACGACACGCTGCTGTGCGTGGTGGAAGGGCCGATGGACGTCTACGCGGTCGAGCAGACCGGCTTCCGCGGGCGCTACTTCGTGCTCAAGGGCCACCTGTCGCCGCTGGACGGCCTGGGCCCGGAAGCCATCGGCATTCCGCAGTTGATGGCGCGGATCGAAGAGGCAGGCACCTTCACCGAAGTCATCCTCGCCACCAACCCGACGGTAGAAGGCGAAGCGACGGCGCACTACATCGCTCAGTTGCTGCAGAACAAAGGCCTGATCGCCTCGCGCATCGCTCACGGCGTGCCGTTGGGTGGCGAACTGGAATTGGTGGACGGCGGCACGCTGGCTCACTCGTTTGCCGGGCGCAAGCCGATTTCCCTCTGAGCCACACAATCCTGTTGAAAACCAAGCAAGCGCTCGGTTAAGTTCGGCGAACCCTTCCATGGAGTTCGCCGATGCCCGCCTTCCAGGAATACTTCGACCCCAGCCACCAATTGGTCCGCGACAGCGTCAGACGTTTCGTCGAACGCGAGATCCTTCCGGACATCGATGCGTGGGAAGAAGCCGAAGGCTTCCCCCGTGAGCTGTACCTCAAGGCCGGTGCGGCCGGCATCCTCGGCATCGGTTATCCCGAAGCGTTGGGCGGCAGTCACGAAGGTGACCTGTTCGCCAAGATCGCCGCCAGCGAGGAACTGATGCGCTGCGGCTCCGGCGGGCTGGTGGCCGGTCTCGGTTCGCTCGACATCGGTTTGCCGCCGATCGTCAAATGGGCCCGACCCGAAGTCCGTGACCGTGTCGTCCCTCAAGTGCTCAGCGGCGAGAAAATCAGTGCGTTGGCCGTCACCGAGCCGGGCGGCGGTTCCGACGTCGCTAACCTGCAAACCCGCGCCGTACGCGATGGTGATCATTACCGGGTCAGCGGCAGCAAAACCTTCATCACCAGTGGCGTGCGCGCCGATTACTACACCGTCGCGGTGCGTACCGGTGCGCCCGGTTTTGGCGGCATCAGCCTGTTGTTGATCGAGAAGGGCACGCCCGGTTTCACCGTCGGCCGGCAACTGAAGAAAATGGGTTGGTGGACGTCGGACACGGCTGAATTGTTCTTCGACGATTGCCGGGTGCCTGTGGGAAATCTGATCGGCGCTGAAAACATGGGATTCGCCTGCATCATGGGCAACTTCCAGAGCGAACGTCTGGCATTGGCGTTGATGGCCAACATGACCGCGCAACTGGCGCTGGAAGAAAGCCTGAAGTGGGCGAAGGAGCGGCAAGCGTTCGGCAAACCCATCGGCAAGTTCCAGGTGATCAAGCATCGTCTCGCGGAAATGGCCACGGCGCTGGAAGTCTCGCGGGAGTTCACCTACCGGCAGGCGGCGAAAATGGCGGCGGGGCAGAGCGTGATCAAGGAGATTTCCATGGCCAAGAACTTTGCCACGGACACTTCGGACCGGATCACCAACGAGGCGGTGCAGATTCTTGGCGGGTTGGGTTATATGCGCGAAAGCCTGGTGGAGCGGCTGTACCGGGATAACCGCATCCTGTCGATTGGTGGCGGGACGCGAGAAGTGATGAACGAGATCATCAGCAAACAGATGGGGCTTTAGATTTTGTGGTGACGCTGGTGGCCCTTTCGCGAGCAAGCCCGCTCCCACATTCGATCATGTTCCATCAGGGGGATGCGGTCGAATGTGGGAGCGGGCTTGCTCGCGAAGGCGTAATGGCAGGCGCCGCTTACTTGTCAGTCAACGCAAACTGCGTCAGGCAGAAAGTAGGAATTCCCATGTCCTCAAGACGCTGCGAACCACCCAGCTCCGGCAGATCAATGATCGCCGCCGCTTCATGAACGCGGGCGCCCATGCGGCGGATCAGGTTGGCCGCTGCTATCAGCGTGCCGCCGGTGGCGATCAGGTCATCGAACATCACCACCGAATCGCCTTCACACAGGCTGTCGGCGTGCACTTCGAGGAACGCTTCGCCGTACTCGGTCGCGTAACCTTCAGCCAGCACGTCCGCCGGCAGTTTGCCTTGCTTGCGGAACAGCACCAGCGGCTTGTTCAGCTGATAGGCCAGCACCGAACCGATCAGGAAACCGCGCGCATCCATCGCACCGATGTGGGTGAAGTCGGCTTCCACATAGCGGTGGGCGAAGCTGTCCATCACCAGGCGCAGGGCCTTGGGCGACTGGAACAGCGGGGTGATGTCGCGAAAGATCACGCCCGGTTTCGGGAAGTCGATCACGGGGCGGATCAGGGATTTGATGTCGAAGGAGTCGAAGACCATCGTCGAGGTGTCCTGGCAGGGCTGCAAACGGCGCAGTATACCCGCGGCTGAAACGATACGCTCGGCCGCGGGTCGAGATCAGACTTCGAGCGAGCCGCCGGCCAGGGCGCAGAGCTGGATCGGGTCGAGGATATGGATTTCCTTGCCTTCGGCTGCGATCAGTTCGTTCTGCTGGAAGCGGGTGAAAACCCGGGACACGGTTTCCACCGCCAGCCCCAGATAGTTGCCGATTTCATTGCGAGACATGCTCAGGCGGAACTGGTTGGCCGAGAACCCGCGAGCGCGGAAACGCGCCGACAGGTTGACCAGGAAGGTGGCGATGCGCTCGTCGGCGGTCTTCTTCGACAGCAGCAGCATCATTTGCTGGTCGTCGCGGATTTCGCGGCTCATCACGCGCATCAACTGGCGGCGCAGCTGCGGCAATTGCAGGGCCAGTTCGTCGAGGCGTTCGAACGGAATCTCGCAGACCGAAGTGGTTTCCAGCGCCTGGGCGGAAACCGGGTGTTTCTCGGTGTCCATGCCGGACAGCCCGACCAGTTCGCTCGGCAGGTGGAAGCCGGTCAGTTGTTCTTCGCCGGTATCGCTCAGGCTGAAGGTCTTGAGGGCGCCGGAGCGTACTGCATAAACGGAATCGAAGGTGTCGCCCTGGCGGAACAGGAACTCACCCTTTTTCAACGGGCGGCCACGTTTAACGATTTCGTCCAGCGCATCCATGTCTTCCAGATTCAGCGAAAGTGGCAGGCAGAGAGGGGCCAGGCTGCAATCCTTGCAATTAGCCTGGTTGTGAGCGCGCAGTTTAACTGGCTCGGACATTTCTTAAATCCTTGTGGGAAAACACACATAAGGCGTAAGGGTAACCCAGCGGAGGACATTCAGGCCAGTCTGTGGCGAGATTGCCCCCACGGCATAAAGCCGCAGGGATGACGGCCGATAAACAGGTATCTGACGGCATGCAAGGAACCGCTTCGATGACTGCTATTGGTACGCTGACCCCCGGTAACAGTGGCATTGCGTCGTTGCTGGAAAGTGCTGAAACCTCCGTTGACGATGAGTCCGGCACAGACGCCGCATCGTTGGGAAGCCCGACCTTGGTCGAGGGCGTCAAAGTGTCGCTGTCCGGTGCCGCCATTGCAAAATCCGCCGGTGCCGGCGGGAAAAACCGCGATATCGAAGAAAGCGGTTTGCCTGAAAACGTCCAGCAATTGCTGAAGATGATTCGCAAGTTTCGCCAGCAGATCGCCGAGAAGAACGCCCAGATCAACGCGCTGATGGCCAACAAGACCCTCTCCAACGAAGAGCGATTCGCCAAGATCGCTGCCCTCAAAGGCGCCATCTCCGCCCTCAACAACGGTCTGATCACCGCCAATCTGTCCCTGGCCAAGGTCATCGACCAATCGGGCCTGACCGCTGACCAGAACCTGAAAACCAACTCGCTGCTGATGAAGAGCTAAATCACCCGCGAAAAACGCTGGCGGTTCTGCTGCTCCAGATACGCGTCGAACACCATGCACACCGAACGCACCAGCAGGCGCCCGGCCGGCAGCACGGTGATGCGCTCGCGATCCAGTTCGATCAGCCCGTCCTGCGCCATGCCCTGCAATTGTGGCCAGAGCGCGCCGAAGTAACCCTGAAAATCGATGTTGAAACTGCGCTCGATCTCGGCGAACTCCAGGCTGAAATTGCAGATCAGTTGCTGAATCACCGCGCGGCGCAAGCGGTCGTCGGCGTTGCACACCAGGCCACGGCTGGTGGCCAGTTGCGCGCTGGCGAGGGTGTTCTGGTAGTGATTGAGATCGCTGCTGTTCTGGCAGTACAGATCCCCGATCTGGCTGATGGCCGACACGCCCAGCCCGATCAGGTCGCAATGACCGTGGGTGGTGTAGCCCTGGAAGTTGCGTTGCAGGGTCGATTCTTCCTGGGCAATCGCCAGTTCATCGTCGGGCAGGGCGAAATGGTCCATGCCGATGTAGCGGTAGCCGGCGGCGGTCAGTTGTTCGATGGTGCGTTGCAGCATTTCCAGCTTCTGCGCCGGGCTCGGCAGTTCGTTGCCGTTGATCCGCCGCTGCGGCATGAAGCGTTCCGGCAGGTGCGCGTAGTTGAACACCGACAGCCGGTCCGGTTGCAGGCTGATGACTTCCTCGACGGTGCGGGCGAAGTTGTCCGGGGTCTGCTTGGGCAGGCCGTAGATCAGGTCGATGTTGATCGAGCGAAATTGCAGGGTGCGCGCCGCATCGATCACCGCACGTGTTTCTTCCAGGCTTTGCAGGCGATTGACCGCCCGTTGTACCGCCGGATCGAGATCCTGCAGGCCGATGCTGACTCGGTTGAAACCCAACTCCCGCAACAGGCCCATGGTCGACCAGTCGGCTTCGCGTGGGTCGATTTCGATGCCGTAGTCGCCGGAGTCATCGTCCAGCAGATTGAAATGCTTGCGCAGGTGCGCCATCAGTTGCCGCAATTCATCGTGGCTGAGAAATGTCGGCGTGCCGCCGCCGAAGTGCAGTTGCTCGACTTTCTGCGCCGGGTCGAGGTGGCAGGCGATCAGCTGGATTTCCTGCTCGAGCCGTTGCAGATAAGGCAGGGCGCGGCCGCGATCCTTGGTGATGACCTTGTTGCAGGCGCAGTAGTAGCAAATGTTCGCGCAAAACGGCACGTGCACATACAGCGACAACGGGCGCAGGGCCTTGCGGCTGTCGCGCAGGGCGTGAAACAGGTCGAAGGTGCCGACCTGACTGTGAAATTGCACGGCCGTCGGGTACGAGGTGTAGCGCGGCCCCGCCAGGTCGTAGCGGCGGATCAAATCGGTGTCCCAACGAATGGCGTCGAGCATGCGGGCATTCCCCCGGATAGGCTGGCAGTGTGCCGAGTCTAGGGGAGGGCACAAAAAGGCGTCTTGATTTGCATCAACGGGATCAGTGGCCCATCAGCCAGTGCTGGTGCGGCCCCGGCAGGGTCCAGATACCGAACAGGATCACCAGCAGACCGCCGGCCATGCGCACGCTGCGTTTGCGCAACAGCGCCGTCACCCGCTCGGCGGCGAGGCCGGTCGCCAGCAACACTGGCCAGGTGCCGAGCCCGAAAGCGAGCATCAGCAACGCGCTGTCGATTGCATTGCCCTGGCTGGCCGACCACAGCAACGTGCTGTAAACCAACCCGCACGGCAGCCAGCCCCACAGCGCGCCGAGCAGTAAGGCCCGGGGCAGGCTCGACACCGGCAGCAAGCGATTGGCGACAGGCTGAATGTAACGCCACAGTCCGCGACCGAGGCTTTCGATACGGGTCAGGCCGCTCCACCAGCCCGCCAGATACAGGCCCATGGCGATCAGCAGCAAACCCGCGAGTACGCGCATGAACAGCGCAGCAGGACTGTTGGCAACAGCCCATCCCGCCATCCCGATCAGCAATCCCGCCGTGGCATAACTGAGGATTCGCCCAAAGTTATAGGCCAGCAGCAATCGAAAGCGTCGGCTGCGTTGCTCCTTGGGAATCGCCAGGGTCAGCGCGCCCATCAAGCCGCCGCACATGCCCAGGCAATGCCCGCCGCCGAGCAGGCCGAGAATCAACGCAGACACCAGCAGTGGCGCCAGTTCAAGCATGGGGTGGCGCCTTGTCGTCCGGTTTGGCGGGGTTGGCTTCGTCCACCGCAGCGGTGTGGTTCGGATCCTGGTCGTCGAACAGGATGCTGTGGGCCGGGCCGTCGAGGTCGTCGTACTGGCCGCTGTCCACCGCCCAGAAGAAGATGTAGACGGCGATGGCCACGATCAGCAGCGCGGCCGGAATCATCACGTAGAGAGCTGGCATCTGTACTCCATGCCCGCGCGGCTCAGGCCGGCAGCGGGCGGGTTTCTGACGTGGCGTTTACGGCCGGCGCACTCGGCAGGCGAGTCAGGCGCAGGGCGTTGAGCACCACGGTCAGCGAACTGATCGACATGCCGACGGCGGCCCACACCGGAGTGATCCAGCCGAGGGCGGCGAACGGCAACATGAGGCCATTGTACAGCGCGGCCCACAACAGGTTCTCGATGATCACCCGACGTGTGCGGCGGGCCAGCGTGAAAGCTTGCACCAGAGCGTCGAGGCGGTTGGACAGCAGCACCGCGTCGGCACTGGTTTTCGCCAGATCAGTGGCCGAGCCCATGGCCACGCTGATGTCCGCAGCGGCCAGCACCGGCACGTCGTTGACTCCGTCGCCGAGCATCAACACCTTGCGACCGGCCTTGTGCAGTTGTTGCAACACTTGCAGCTTGTCGTCCGGGCGCAGACCGCCCCGGGCTTCGTCGATACCCAGTTCGGCAGCGACGCTGGCGACCATCGGCGAACTGTCGCCCGACAGCAACAGCGTGCGCCAGCCGCGCGCCTTGCACGCCGCGAGCAGGGCCGGGGCGTCGTCGCGCAGACGGTCATCGAGGGCGAACCAGGCCAGCGGCCCCTGACTGTCACCGAGCAGCAGCCATTGACCCGGCTCCTTCGGCATCGAAGGCACCGGAGCGCCGCCGAGATCACAGACAAAATCCGCCTGACCGATGCGCAAGCGCTGTTCGCCAACCAACCCTTCAAGCCCCAGCCCCGGCGTACTGTGGACATCTTCGGCAGCCAGCGGCGCGCGACCGAAGGCGCGGGCGATCGGGTGTTCGGAACGGTTTTCCAGGGCGGCGGCCAGACTCAGGCACTGATCGCTGTCGAGGGCACCAAGCGGGCGGATCGAGCGCAGCACCAGCCGGCCTTCAGTGAGGGTGCCGGTCTTGTCGAAGATCACCGTGTCGATCTGGTTCAGGCCTTCCAGCACATGGCCGCGCGTCAGCAGCAGGCCGAGTTTATGCAGGGTGCCGGTGGCGGCGGTTAGGGCGGTCGGCGTCGCCAGCGACAGCGCGCACGGGCAGGTTGCAACCAGCATCGCGAGGACGATCCAGAACGCCCGTGACGAGTCCAGCTCCCACCAAAGCAGGCCTATGGCAGCCGCCGCGATCAGCGACAGCAACAGGAACCATTGCGCGACGCGGTCGGCGATTTCCGCCAGCCGTGGTTTTTCCGCTTGGGCGCGATCCAGTAGGCGGACGATGGCCGACAGTCGCGTGTCCTGGCCCAGCGCCTGCACCTCGACGGTCAGCGCGCCTTCTACGTTCAGCGTGCCGGCGGTGACAGCATCGCCCTTGGTGCGCGGTTGCGGCAGGTATTCGCCGGTCAGCACCGACTCGTCGATGCTCGACTGGCCATCGAGAATCTTGCCGTCCGCGGGCAGCACAGAACCCGGTTGAACCAGCACCCGGTCACCGAGGCGCAGTTCGCTGAGCAGGATGCGTTCACTCTGGCCAGCGTCGTCGAGACGCAGGCACGAAGCGGGCAACAGATTGACCAGTTGTGCGGTGGCAGCAGCGGTGCGCTCGCGGGCGCGGCGTTCGAGGTAGCGCCCGGCGAGCAGGAACAGGGCGAACATGCCTACCGCGTCGAAGTACAGCTCGCCGACCCCGGTGATCGAAGTCCAGATCCCGGCGACATAAGCCGCGCCGATCGCCAGTGATACCGAGACGTCCATGGTCAGGTGACGGGTGCGCAGGTCGCGCATGGCCCCTTTGAAAAACGGCGCGCAGCTGTAGAACACGATCGGCGTGGTGAGGAACAGCGCGACCCAGCGCAGGATCGTGTGCAGCTCCGGGCTGAGGTCGATGTTGAATTCCGGCCAGGTCGCCATGGTCGCCATCATCGCCTGAAACCACAGCAGCCCGGCCACACCAAGCTGACGCAGGGCGAGGCGGTTTTCGCTGGCCAGTTGTTCGCTGGCGCGGTCAGCCTGATACGGGTGCGCGGCGTAACCGATGTGGCGCAGTTCGCCGAGGATCTGGCTCAGCGGCAACTGAGTGTCAGCCCAGCGCACATGCAGGCGATGGTTGGACAGGTTCAGTCGCGCCTCGGCCACGGCGGGCAGGGTGCGCAGGTGTTTCTCGATCAGCCAGCCACAGGCGGCGCAACTGATGCCTTCCATCAACAGCGTGGTTTCGGCCAGTTCACCTTCGTGGCGCACGAAAGGTTGCTGCACGTCGGCGCGGTCGTACAGCTCAAGCTCATCGACCAATTGCACTGGCAGCGCTTCGGGGTTGGCTGAAGCTTCGCTGCGATGCTGGTAATAACTTTCCAGGCCGCCGGAGACGATGGCTTCGGCCACGGCCTGACAGCCAGGGCAGCAGAACTCGCGGGATTCCCCGAGCACGACGGCGGTGAAGCGGCTGCCCGACGGAACGGGCAGGGCGCAGTGGTAGCAGGGGATTGGAATGGTCATGAGGCGTTCCGATGATCGTTCCCACGCTCCGCGTGGGAATGCCTCCCTGGACGCTCCGCGTCCGCTTCGGCTGGGACGCCGAGCGTCCCTGGCTGCGTGCCCACGCAGAGCGTGGGAACGATCAGTGTAAGGCTTATTTTTTCAGGTCTTCGGCGCCTTGCAGCGGCTCGTCACCCAACAACAAATCCTTGTCATGGCTGACCAGCTCTTCCTCGAACATCCGCCACACGTGGTCGTCCTGAGTGCCCAGCAATTCAACAAAACGCCGACCTTCGATCTTGTCGCTCAACTGGCCAATGTAGCGGCCGGTTTCAGTCTCGCTGCGAGCGAGGACGATCTTGCGATCCTTCTCCGGCTGGGTCGGCGAGATCAGGTTCAGCTCCAGGGTTTTCGGCTGGCTGTCGCCGCTCAGGCGCAGGTCGACTTCGCCGGTCACATCATCCAGATGCACGGCAGCGCGCATCTTCAGGGTCTGCGCCAGCAGCTCACGATCCAGCGAACGGTTGATGCCTTTGCCGGCCTCGTAGTAGTTGTCGTTGACCAGGTTGTCCGGGTTGTTCACCGCGATGGTCACCATGGACAGCGTCAGGGTCACCGAACAGGCCAGAATCCCGATGATGATCCATGGCCAAAGGTGCTTGTACCAGGGACTTGCGGCGTTTGCTGCGGGCATGTTCAGTTCTCTCAACGATTTTGTGGGCCGATGAAACGGCTCTTGGCTTCTACGTGGACACTGTCGTCATCGGCATCCTTGAGGATGAATTTCACCTCGTTGGTGCTCGATGGCAATTGTTCAGGCGCGCTCGACAGCTCGACCGGCATGCTGAAGATTTCCCCGGCCGGTACCTTGATCTCGCGCTTGCCTTGCAGGCGCAGATCCGGCAAACCGGCGGCTTCCAGCACGTAGGTATGGTCGCGCTGATCCTTGTTCATGATCTTCAGGCTGTAGACGTTTTCGATCCGGCCTTCGGCGTTTTCACGGTACAGCACGCGGTCCTTGCTGACGTCGAAACCCACCAGCGAACGCATGAAAAAGGCCGTCACCAACAGACTGATCATCGCCAGCAGCACCACGGCATAGCCGATCAGGCGTGGCCGCAGTTTATGGGTTTTCTGCCCGGACAAGTTGTGTTCGGTGGTGTAGCTGATCAGCCCGCGCGGGTAATCCATCTTGTCCATGATGCTGTCACAGGCGTCGATGCACGCGGCGCAGCCGATGCACTCGATCTGCAGGCCGTCGCGGATGTCGATGCCGGTCGGGCAGACCTGAACGCACATGGTGCAATCGATACAGTCGCCCAGGCCCTGGGCCTTGTAGTCGACGCCTTTCTTGCGCGGACCACGGCTTTCGCCGCGACGCGGGTCGTAGGAAACGATCAGCGTGTCCTTGTCGAACATCACGCTCTGGAAGCGCGCATACGGACACATGTAGATGCACACCTGCTCACGCAGCCAGCCGGCGTTGCCGTAGGTGGCGAGGGTGAAGAAACCGACCCAGAAATATGACCAGCCATCGGCCTGCCCGGTGAAGAACTCGAAGACCAGTTCGCGGATCGGCGAGAAGTAGCCGACGAAGGTCATGCCGGTGACGAAACCGATCAGCAGCCACAGCGCGTGCTTGGCGAATTTGCGCAGGAACTTGTTGGCGCTCATCGGCGCCTTGTCGAGCTTGATGCGCTGATTGCGGTCGCCTTCGGTGACCTTCTCGCACCACATGAAAATCCACGTCCACACGCTTTGCGGGCAGGTGTACCCGCACCAGACCCGGCCGGCATACACGGTGATGAAGAACAGGCCGAACGCCGCAATGATCAGGAGCCCGGAAAGCAGAATGAAATCCTGCGGCCAGAACGTGGCGCCGAAAATGAAGAACTTGCGCTCCGGTAGGTTCCACCACACGGCCTGATGGCCGCCCCAGTTCAGCCAGACCGTGCCGAAATACAGCAGGAACAAGGCAGCGCCGCCCATCATCCGCAGATTGCGGAACAGGCCGGTGAAAGCACGGGTGTAGATTTTTTCTCGAGAGGCGTAAAGGTCGACGCTGTTGTTCGCGTTCTTGCTGGGTGGCGTGACGTCGTGTACCGGAATCTGGTTGCTCATCATTGCATCCCACGGCAGTGGAAAAATGCCTCGGTCGATACGTGCCGGCCGGGGTCAAAAAGGGGTGTTGCGGTGGCGCAATGATACGCCTGTCATGTCGACGAACGGGTGCGACCTTTGGTCGCGTTGGGCAAAATCAATTGATGGTGTAATGACTTGAATCAATTGACTTGTGAGGGATCACCCTTTTTTGCCCGGCCGATAAATCAGTCTAGGCGATTCGTCGCCGTTACGCTGCCGGGGGATACGCATGGCCGAAAACCGACCCTTCGTTGTCCGGTTTTTCGTAGTTGAACTTAGAGAGGTCTTATTGAAGTAAGTGGCCCTGCCTTCTGTTGTTTTTGTTTTTGTTTTTGAAATAACTTTATTTAATTGCTCATGTGGTCGGCTTTGAAAGATTCCGTTTAATCGAATATGTTTGCGTCTGGCGATATTCGGTCGCTAGTTATTATTCAAGTTAAATGGAGTTTCGAGGCTATGGCTTTTAATGGAGTTGTAAAATTTCTGCTGGGTGTCTGTTTATTCTCTTCTGTTACTTTGGCTCATGCCGTTGAGGGCGCTCCACGGCATATGGTGTTCGCGTCCGACACGCAATATCCCTGGACTGACAAGACCGACAGTAGAGAGCCGGAATCCGATGCGGACTTCGAAAAACGTGCCAAGTGGCTGGTGGACAGCCAGTTGGGCAGTATCGCTGCGTTTCGAAACGCCCATGGAGGGCAGGCGGCAATCCCGTTGATGATCAACGGTGACATTACTGCTTTTGGCCATGGCTGGCAGCGGTCCTATATGAAATCGGCCCTGGAAAAATACTTCAAGGGTGATTACCTGTACGGCTTGGGTAATCATGATTACGAAAATAACGTGGATGACTGTTTCAGTAATAGTTGTGCGGCGGGTAGCATTGTCGAGTTCAACGAACATCATAAGGGGAAGGTGGATAACTTTGACCTCGAGGTCACTGGGGCTTTTCTGGATATTCGTTATTCGGGCAGTCTCGCGTACTCGAAAAATGTCGGAGACGTTCATTTGGTACAACTCAATAATGAGCCCACCTACACCACGAAGATTGCTCATGCGTTGAATCCGACAACTTTCAATATCACCAGCGCTCTGGACTGGCTTGAAACGGATTTAAGGCTTGCGCGGGTATCGGGTTACGCCATCATCATCAACATGCACAAATGGGATGACTGGCAGGGGGACTGGCAACAGCAACAGCGCTTTCAGGACATGATCGAGAAGTATGAGGTCACCGCCATCTTTGCCGGTCATTACCATACGCAAGGGGGAGGCAAGCGCTGGATGGGCAAAGTGCCGATGTTTCTCAGCGGCGCAACGTCCCAGCAAACGTACCTGACGGCGAGCTTCTCGGATGATCGCAAGCAACTGCACGTCAACCTGATCGAGAACAACGAATGGCAAAAACCGCATTTCGTGCACACGGTTCCGGTGAAGTCCATCTGGGCCAGCCGCCCATAAGCAACGGCCCCGCCAATTTCCATTGGCGGGGCCGTTTCATTTTCGGGCACGGCTTTTCTTCGGTAAGGCGAACGCCTCAGTCCCATGGATTGATGACTTCAACACCGCTGGATTCAAAGTCGGCGACATTGCGAGTGACCACGGTCAGTCCATGGACCAGCGCCGTTGCCGCGATCAGGGCATCACTTTCATTCGCCTGATCCGGCACATGAATGCGGGCACAGCGCAGGGCGACAGCCGCATCGACCGGCAGAATTCGCGCATCGAAGGCCGGCATCACGTGGCGCTTGAGCCAGGTGCGCAGAACCTTTCCCTGAGCCGGATCACGGCGCTCCATGCGAAGGACGCCGGTCTCCAGTTCCTTCAGCGTAATGGCCGAGATAAACATGCGAGGGGAGATGACGGTTCTGGCCCAGGCGACAACGTTCTTGTCGGCCTGGGGTTTGCGCAGTTCGGAAATTACGTTGGTGTCGAGCAAATACATTCAGGACAGATCCACGGGGCGGTGAGTGATCACGGCACGCTCGGTTTCGAACTCGATGTCTGCCGCTTCAGGCATGACCAGCAGATCGACGATGCTCGCGTTGAGGCCGGTGAGTTTTTCGTACTCCTCAATGCTTAGCAGTACGTGGGCGGGCTTGCCACGATCCGTGATGATCACCGGCCCATTGCGCGCGGCTTTTTTGGCACTGCTTGTGTCCTGATTGAATTCGCGGCTGGAAATGGTGGTGATGGCCATCATTGCGACCTCTCCTGAAAAAGATATGTAGCAACGTTACTACCGCGTCCGGCGTCTCACAACCGGGAAGGCCTGACAAGCCTGACCGCTGGTCGGCCATTCAAAGGGCAGAAACAAAACGGCCCCGCCAATTCTCATTGGCGGGGCCGTTTTTTGCTTCAAGCGTTGGCCTTACTGGGCCTCGGCTTCCGCCGGTTTTTCACCGTGGGACAGGCTGTAAACATACGCCGCCAGCAGGTGAACCTTGTCGTTGCCTTGCAGTTGTTCCTGGGCAGGCATCTGGCCCTGACGGCCGTAACGGATGGTCTGCTGCAGTTGGGCGAAGCTCGAACCGTAGATGAACGCGGCCGGGTGGGTCAGGTCAGGTGCGCCCATCGCTGGCGTACCTTTGCCCGCCGGGCCGTGGCACGCCACGCAGTTGGCGGCGAACAGTTTCTGGCCATTGGCGACGTCTGCCTTGGTGCCTTCCGGCAGCTTGCGG
Source organism: Pseudomonas sp. GM25 (assembly GCF_000282255.1). NCBI lineage: Bacteria > Pseudomonadati > Pseudomonadota > Gammaproteobacteria > Pseudomonadales > Pseudomonadaceae > Pseudomonas > Pseudomonas sp. GM25. The sequence goes on from NZ_AKJQ01000013.1 coordinate 28,799, forward strand.
CCATCCAGATTGCTCACCACGAACGCGGCCACGTCGGCCACGCCTTGTTCGCCGATCACTTCAGCCCAGGCCGGCATCACGGCGTGACGACCGCCCATGATGGTGGTCTTGATGGTTTCCGGCTCGCCGCCCCAGCGCCAGTCGGCGTCGGTCAGGTTAGGGAAACCATAAGCGCCCTTGGCGTCGGAACCGTGGCAGACCGAGCAGTTGGAGGCGAACAGACGGCCCCCCATCTTCAGGGCTTGCGGATCCTTGGCGACTTCTTCGATCGGCATGGCGGCGAACTTGGCGAAGATCGGACCGAACTTGGCGTCCGAGCGAGCCATTTCCTTCTCCCACTCGTGAACGCCGGTCCAGCCGGTCTGGCCGTTGGCGAACGCGGTCTGCTTCTCGGTATCGAGGTAGTTGTAGCCCGGCAGCAGGCCTTTCCAGTTGCCCAGGCCCGGGTACAGCACCAGATAACCCAGAGCGAACACGATGGTGCCCACGAACAGCATGAACCACCATTTCGGCAGCGGGTTATCGTACTCCTCGATCCCGTCGAAGGAGTGGCCGACCGTCTCGTCGGTCTGCTCGGTGCGCTGGCCCTTGCGGGTCGACAACAACAGCCAGGTCAGGGAAAAGATCGTACCGAGACTGAGGACTGTGACGTACAGACTCCAGAATGTAGTCATTCTTTGTTACTCCTAGAAGCTTGCTCGACGTGCTTGATGGCTTCGGGATCATCCGCGAAGGGCAGCAAGGTCGCGTCTTCAAACTCCGACTTGCGCTTGGGGCTGAACACCCACAACGCCAGGCCGATGAAGGCAACCATCACGACAACGGTGCCCAGGCCTCGAATCATCCCGATATCCATTAAGAATCACCGTTTGCTTTTGATGATGGTGCCCAGGCCTTGCAGATAGGCCACCAGCGCGTCCATTTCGGTTTTGCCCTTCACGGCATCCTTCGCACCGGCGATGTCTTCGTCGGTGTAAGGGACGCCGAGCGTGCGCAACACTTCCATTTTCTTGGCCGTGTCTTTGCCATCGAGCTTGTTTTCTACGAGGAACGGGTAGGCCGGCATTTTCGACTCGGGGACGACGTTGCGCGGGTTGTACAAGTGCGCACGTTGCCAGTCATCGGAGTAACGACCGCCGACGCGGGCCAGGTCCGGACCGGTACGCTTGGAACCCCACAGGAACGGGTGATCCCAGACGCTTTCACCGGCGACCGAGTAGTGGCCGTAGCGTTCGGTTTCGGCACGGAACGGACGGATCATCTGCGAGTGGCAGC